>JAGXST010000260.1 GCA_018335555.1 Actinomycetota bacterium
TCGGCGAGCGGGACGGGCACGATCTCGTGGTTCTGGAACGCGGTCATGGCACCCCAGTGCCGGTCGATCGCCAGCTCGGCCGCCTTGACGCCCATCTGCGTCGCGAGGACCCGGTCCATCGGCGTCGGAGACCCGCCGCGCTGCACGTGCCCGAGGATCGTGACCCGGGCCGGGAAGCCGGTGCGGCGCTCGATCTCGTGGGCGATCGAGTGGCCGATGCCGCCCAGCCGGGGCCGGCCGAACTCGTCCTTGGGCGACTCGGGGATCTCCATCGTCCCCTCGCGGGGGAACGCGCCCTCGGCGACGACCACGATCGAGAAGTCGCGGCCCGATCCGGCGCGGTGCTTGAGGTGGCGACCGACCGCGTCGATGTCGAAGGGCACCTCGGGGACCAGGATCGCGTCGGCCCCGCCGGCCATCCCGGCGTAGGTTGCGATCCAGCCGGCGTGGCGGCCCATCACCTCGAGGACCATGACGCGGTTGTGGGACTCGGCGGTCGAGTGCAGGCGGTCGACCGCCTCGGTGGCCGTGCGAACGGCCGTGAGGAACCCGATCGTGAGTTCGGTCGCCGCGACGTCGTTGTCGATCGTCTTCGGGATCCCGACGATCGGGATGCCCTCCTCGGCGAGCCGGGTCGAGGCGGACAGGGTGCCCTCGCCCCCGATCACGACCAGGCCATCGAGGCGGTGGACGTCGAGCGCCTCGCGGATGCGCTCCACACCGTTCGGCTCCCGGTAGGGGTCCACGCGAGAGGTGCCGAGGATGGTGCCGCCGCGGTGCAACAGCCCGCGGGTCGTCGCCAGGGTCAACTGGTCGACCTCGAGGTCGAGCACGCCCTTCCAGCCGGCACGGAAGCCGAACGTGGCCACGTTGGCCTGATCGGCGCGGCGGACGACGGCACGGATGGCGGCGTTCAGACCGGGGCAGTCGCCACCGCCGGTCAGGATGCCGATGCGGGAAACCATGGGAGGAGCGTCCTGAGGGTTGGAGCGGGATCGCGTGCGGGCGGACGCGCGACGGCCGGAGCGTAGACAGCCCCGGGCTCCGGCGTGGGGGCCTCAGCCGATGACGAAGTCGGCCACGGCCGCCAGCCACGCCGCGGTCATGGCCGCCACGCCCGCCGGCAGCACGCGGTAGGCCAGCCGAGCCGGCCGGTCACCCTCGGGCCGACCGCGGCGGACGGCGAGCGCGGCCAGGGCCGCGGTGGTCGCGCCGCACCAGGCGGCCACGAAGGCCAGGGCCTGCACGATGAGGGCTCCGACGACGAGCCCCGGGACGACGGCGAGGAACAGGATCCCGACCCCCGAGGCGACCAGCGTCTGACGCGCATCGGTCGCCCGGTCCTCGCGCCCGTCGGCGCACGACACGGCGCAGCCGAGCGAGCAGCCGCCGCAGCCGCCGAGATCGACCGCATCCGACGGGCCCTGTGCCGCGGTCACGGCGCATCCTCGTGGTCGTCGAATCCGGGGGCGAGTTCGTCCCACAGCTCCTCGAGCGCGCGGGGCAGGACCCGCGCCGAACCGATCACCGAGATGAAGTTGGTGTCGCCCGTCCACCGGGGCACGGCGTGCAGGTGCAGATGCTCGGCGATCCCGGCGCCACCCGCTGCCCCGAGGTTCATACCGAGGTTGACGCCCTGGGCGCGCACCTGCTGCTTGAGCACCTGCACGGCCCGGCGTCCCAACGACCACAGCTCCTGCGCCACCGCCTCGTCGAGGTCCTCGAGGTCGGCGAGGTGGCCGTAGGGCACGACCATCAGGTGGCCCGGGTTGTACGGATAGGCGTTGAAGATCACGAAGCAGTGCTCGCCGCGATGCAGGATCAGGCTCTCGCGGTCGCGCGCCGAATCACGCTGCGGCAGCACGCAGAACGGGCAGCCCTCGAGCGGCGGGGCGCCGGCGACGTAACCGAACCGCCACGGCGCCCACAGCCGTTGCAGGTCGTCGGCGCCAAGGCCCGGCTGGTCGTGGCGCGCGTCGCGGGCGACCTGGCCCACCGACTCGCTGAACTCCTCCACGGGCTGCTCCTGGCAGTGACCGCACGAGCCTACGCTGCCGCGGCCGCCTCCCGGAGCCGCCGCATGCCGACCTACGCCGCCTTCCTGCGTAGCATCAACGTCACGGGCCGGCGCGTAAAGATGGCCGCGCTGGTCGCGGCGGTCGAAGGCGCCGGCTTCGGCGACGTGGCGACCTTCCAGGCGACGGGCAACGTGCTGTTCTCAGCGCCACGGTCGGCACGCGGCGACCTCGAACACCGCCTCGAGACGGCACTGGGCGACGCGCTGGGTTTCGAGGTCCCGACCTACGTCCGGACCGCCGCTGAACTGCGCGCCGTCGCGGACCTCGAACCCTTCCCGGCCGCCGAGGTCGCCGCCAGCGAGGGCCGGCTGCAGGTGTTCTTCCTGCGCTCGCCGTTGAGCGGCCGGCAACGCGGAGAGGTGATGGCTCACGCGACCGAGGCGGACCGCCTCGCCGTCCACGGCCGCGAGCTGTACTGGCTACCGCACGGCGACCTGTCCGACAGCCGCCTCAACGCCGGCTCTCTGGCGCGGATCACGGGCCCGAAGACGCTCCGCACCAAGCGCGCCGTCGACCGCTTCGCCGTCAGACTCGCCGGGCAGTGAGTTCGGTATTCGATGCCGCCGGATCGGCCCATCGGGACCGCGCCTCGGCGATCCCAGCCGCCGCGAGCATCGCGCACGCGGCGGTTGCGGACAGGTCGGTCACCTGACCGGGACGTAGCCGGCGACTGCCTGGTCGAGCCTGCCGTGCTCGGTCGAGCCAGCCCGTCACCGATGACGGTTTGCTTCGACGGTGACGGTCTCCCTCGACCGGGCTGGCCGTGTCACCGCTGCTCGTCGGTGCCGGGTGTCGTCATCGATGTCGCGGCCGTCGCCGTCGGAGAGCGGTCAGGACCGCGCGGCCGTGGAGATGGTGGAAGACATCGGTGCACTCCTCGACGCTGGTGGACCGACCAGTGTCCGCCTGCTCCCCCGTTTCCACCGACGGCGAGGGTCCCGACTTGCCGCTCCGACCGGCCCGAGCGGACGCGTCGCCCGGGGTTCGGGGAAGCGACACGGTGCCATCGGCGTTCAACCCGGAGTCTTCCGTCCCTACTGCGTGACCTTCCGTCCCCGCCGACCCGGCACTGCTGGAGTTGCCCCGTGACCACGCTCCGCCTCACGATCGACAGCGACGACCGCCGTTCGAGCCGGGTCGTCGAGACGATCAGTGACCTGGTCCCCACCGCCGAGGTTCGTGGCGCCCGCTACGACCTCGACGCGGCCGACTTCCTCGATCGGCTGGTCTGCTGCGGTGCGGTGACGCCGGTCCTCGAGGTGGGCGGGCTGCTGCTGACGGCACCGACGCCGGCCGAAGCCGTCCTCGCCGTGCGCCGCGTCGCCCCGGAGCTGATCGCCTGACGAACGGGGAGGCGACTGCAGCCACGGTCGACATGCGAGGCAGGAACAAGGACCCTCGACACGTGGGTCGCCGCCCGTCAGGATGACGGCAGACGTCGGCGACTCCGCGTGGAGGGTGACCATGAACTCGGACCGCATCCTCGGCTTCGCGCTGATCGGTATCGGCGGCGTCCTGCTGCTCGGCACCCTGACGGGGGTCGGCGGCGAGATGATCCCCGGCCTGATCGGTCTCGGCTTCCTCGCCGCGTACGTCCGCACCCGCTCCTACGGCTTCCTGGTGCCCGCCGGGATCCTGACCGGGCTCGGCGTGGGCATCGTGCTGGCCGGGCGTGGCGTGGCAGGCGACATCGTCCCGCTCGGGCTCGGCGTCGGCTTCCTCTCGATCGCCGTGATCGGGCGACTCGGGGACGCGGACTGGCCCGGCTGGTGGTGGCCGCTCATCCCAGGTGGGATCCTGACCACGGTGGGCACGGTCGGGCTGGCGGACACCTGGGACGTCGGTCGCTACGTCGTCCCGGCCGCGCTGATCCTGGTCGGCGCCAGCCTGGTGCTCAGGCGCTCCGGCGACCGATCAGCAGACCACGACCCATCCCGAGACCAGCCACCTCGTCCCGCCACTCGCCACTGAGCCCGGCCGCCTCGACGGCCTGGACGTAGCGTGCGGCGGTGAACAGCGGCATGCGGTGGGTCTCCTCGGCGGTGGCGACCCCGCCGGGCGTCGCGACCGCCCAGGCGAACTGCAGCACCAACACCTCCCCGTCGCGGTGCGAACTCGCCGCCCGAGCGACGACACCGTCGTCGTTGCTGGCGGTGACGAGATCACGGACACCACCGTCGCGCACCCGGTCGGGCGTGAGCCACGGCTCGACGAGCAAGCTGCCTCCCGGTGCGACGTGGACTGCCATCGCTGCGACGGCCGCATCGAGTTCCTCGGCGTCGGCGACGTGCCCGATCGAGGAGAACAGGCAGGTCACCACGTCGAAGGTGCGGCCGAGGTCGAACCCGCGCAGGTCCGCCTCGGCGAGCGGGATCCGGCTGTCGAGGCGGCTGGCTGCGACCGAGAGCATCTCGGGAGAACCGTCGAGGCCGGCGATGTCGTCGACCTCCGTCGCGAACACCTCGAGGTGGCGGCCGGTGCCGCAGGCCACGTCGAGCAGCGAGCCGACGCCGCGGCCCTCCTCGCGGGCGACCGCCAGCAAGGTCCGCGCCTCGGCGCCGTAATCCTTGCCGCGCGCGTCGTAGAGCGCGTCGTACCACGCGGCGAGGTCGTGGTAGCTGACCGCGCCGTCGAGCGAACGGACCCGCCCGGACGTCATGGCAGGTCCAGGTCGGTGCGGCGCTCGCGGATCTCGGCGTCGATCTCGGTCACGAACTCGTCGAGCGGCACGTCCTTGCGCTGATCGCCGCGGTAGGGACGGATCGCGACGGTCCGCGCCTCGCGTTCCGAGGCACCGACGATCAGGGCGTAGGGCACCTTCGAGGTCTGTCCGCGGCGGATCTTGGCCCCCAGGGTGTCGTCGGCGACATCGACCTCGACGCGCACGTCGTTGGCCCGCAGCGCCGCGGCGACCTCGTCGGCGTAGCCGTCGAACTCGTCGGCGACCGGGATCACGACGGCCTGGACCGGCGCGAGCCAGGTCGGGAACGCGCCGTTGAACGACTCGACCATCACACTGAAGAAGCGCTCGATCGAGCCGAACAGCGCCCGGTGGACCATGTAGGGCCGGTGCTTCGCGCCGTCGTCGCCGACGTAGGTTACGTCGAAGCGTTCGGGCAGGTTGAAGTCGACCTGCACGGTGGTCAGCTGCCACTCGCGCCCGATGGCGTCGCGCGCGTGGATGTCGATCTTCGGGCCGTAGAAGGCACCCTCCCCGGGGTCGATCTCGTACTCGAGTCCGGTCTTCTGCACCGCCTCGATCAACGCCGCCTCCGCGGCCTCCCACTTGTCGTCGTGGCCGGCGATCGACTTGGCGGGCCGGGTCGAGATCGCGACGCGGGACGGGTCTCCGAGCCCGAAGGCACGGTAGAGGTCGCGGGCGAACTCGACGCAGTCGGCGACCTCGTCGACGACCTGGTCGGGCCGGCAGAAGATGTGCGAGTCGTCCTGGGTGAATCCGCGCGCACGCAGCATCCCGTTGACCACGCCGGAGCGTTCGTAGCGGTAGACGGTGCCGAGTTCGGAGATCCGCACCGGCAGTTCTCGGTACGAGCGGGTCCGCGAGGTGAACGCCAGGATGTGGAACGGGCAGTTCATCGGCTTGAGCCGGTAGGCCGCTCCCCCGCCGTCCTCGAGTTCCATGCCCGGGTACATCAGCTCGCCGTAGTTCTCGAGGTGCCCCGAGATCCTCCAGAGGTCCTCCTTGGCGATGTGCGGGGTGTAGACCGGCTGGTAGCCGCGGCGCAGGGTCTCGTCGCGGATCCAGTCCTCCATCTGCTTGCGCACGATCGCGCCGTTGGGCAGGAAGATCGACAGCCCCGGTCCGAGTTCGTCGGGGAAGTGGACCAGTTCGAGGTCACGACCGAGCTTGCGGTGGTCACGCTTCTTGGCCTCCTCGATCATCTCGAGGTGCTTGGTCAGCGCCTTCTTCGACTCCCACGCGGTGCCGTAGATGCGCTGCAGCATCGGCTGGTCCTCCTGCCCGCGCCAGTAGGCCCCGGCCGATCGCAGCAGCTTGAACGCCGGGATGCGGTCGGTGGAGGGAACGTGGGGTCCGCGACACAGGTCCGACCAGGCAACGGTCTGGTCCGGCCGGACGTTGCGGTAGACGGTGAAGGTCACGTTGCCGTCGGTGACCTCGGGCGCGTCGGGGGCGTCGACGGCCGAGGCGATGGTGCCGTCGCCGACCAGTTCGATGATCTGGGTCTTGTAGGGCTGGTCGGCGAACTCGGTCAGGGCGTCGTCGCGGGCGACCTCCTCGCGCACGAACCGCTGCTTCTCCCGGAGCAGTTCGACCATGCGGGCCTCGATCTTGTCGAGGTCCTCGGCGGTGAACGGCCGTTCGACGTCGAAGTCGTAGTAGAAGCCATCCTCGATCGGCGGCCCGATCGCCCACTTCGCGTTCGGGAACAGGTCCGTGACGGCCTGGGCCATGACGTGCGCGGTCGAGTGCCGCAGGATGGCGCGACCCTCGTCGCTGTCGGCCGCGATGCCCTCGACCTGGGCGCCATCTGGCACCTCGCGGTCGAGGTCCCACTCCTGGCCGTCCACGCGGGCCGCGACGATCTGGCCGCGGACGGCCTCGAGCGCCTTGAGGGCCTGGATCGCGGTGGCGCCGGACTCGAGGTCGGCGCTGGCGTCGCCGTGACGCACGCTGATGGTGGAACTCACTGCTGTCTCCTGTGCTCGCGCCCGAGCGTACTCGGACGCCCGTGTGCCCTCGCCGCCGACACTAGGGTGCGCCTCCCGAGCCTCGAGGAAACCGCCGATGGACATCCACCTCGTCACCCGTGCCCTGGCGGCGGCCCGCATCGCTCTCGGTGTGGCCCTGTTCGTCGCCCCCCGGCAGGCGGCGCGGGGCTGGATCGGCGGCGACGCCGACGGGGCCGGCACGACCGCTGCGGTCCGTGGCCTGGGTGCCCGCGACGTCGCGCTCGGTGTCGGGCTGTTGGCGGCGAGCAACCCCGCCGACGACCATCGCGACCTGCACCGTTGGCTCGAGGCCGGCATCGTCGCGGACATCGCGGATGCCGCGGCGACGGTCCTGATGGGGCGGCCCGACGTCAGGCGCGGCTCGGTCGTCGCACTGGCCGCCTCGGGTGCCGCACTGGGTGGCTGGCTGCGAACACGCCTGCCGTAGCACGGCCGGGCCACCGGCCATGCTTTGCCCGGCACCGGGGACCTTCGGCCGGGGCGGATGGACGAGGACGCGACCGGAAGGCGTGATGCTGCCGCACGACATCGTCGTCCACGGAGATCCGACGTGCCCGAACACCCCGATGCGTCCGAGAACGACGTGTCATCCGATACGGCTGCCACCACCACGTCGTCACGGCCCCCGTGGGTCCGCCGCGTGCTGGTCGTCGTCGCCGTCCTGATCGGTCTGGGGCTGGTGGCCGCAGCGGGCGTCGGTGTCGCTTTCTGGCAGGTCCGGTCCTCCACGCAGATCCCCTCGGCCGACGACCTGGTCATCCCCGACCCGACCGTGGTCCTGGACAAGGACGGCGAGACGATCCAGACGCTCGAGCCCGCCGCCGTGCGGGCGAACGTCTCGCTCGACGACCTGCCCGAGCACGTGCCGCAGGCCATCATGGCGGCCGAGGACCGGCGCTTCTACGAGCACAGCGGGTTCTCGGCGCGCGGCATCGTCCGGGCGCTCTGGACGAACCTGCGCTCCGGCGCCCGACAGCAGGGCGCGTCGACCATCACGCAGCAGTACGTGGAACTCGCCGTCGAGGACGTCGACGACAGCTACATGGGCAAGTTCCGTGAGGTGGCCGTCGCGACGAAGCTCGAGAGCGAACTCGACAAGGACGAGATCCTCGAGAACTACCTCAACACGGTGCCGTTCGGTCGCACGGCCTACGGGATCGAGGCGGCTGCCCAGACCTACTTCGCGGTGTCGGCGGCCGAACTCGACGTCGAGCAGGCCGCCGTGCTCGCCGGGATGATCGCGGCACCGACCGCCTATGACCCGGCCGAGAACCCCGAGGGTGCGGCCCAGCGACGCGACTTCGCGCTGCAGGGCATGGTCGAGATCGACGCGCTGACCCAGTCCGAGGCGGACGGCATGATCGGCACCGACCTGCCGGAGTTGCGGACCCAGCCGTTGTTCGAGTTCGGTCCGGACGCCTATTTCCTCGACGCCGTCCGCGCCGAGGTCCCCGCGTTGCTCGGCGAGGACCAGGAGCTCGGTTCGGGCCTGGTCGTGCACACCACGCTCGACCGCGAGGCACAACAGTTGGCCCACGAGGTCGTCAACGACCACCTCGACGGCACCGACCACACCGGCGCCATCGTGACCATCGAGGCCGGCAACGGTGCGGTCCGGACGCTGCTCGGAGGTCGTGACTACGAGTCGCAGCAGTACAACGTCGCGATCCGCGGCGAGCGCCAGATCGGCTCGGCGTTCAAGGCCTTCACCCTGGCCGAACTCGTCGCGCAGGGCTACGACCCCGACCGCACCCGCATCGACGCCCCGCAGACCCTGGTGGTCGAACAGGAGGGTGGCGAGGACGCCGAGATCGGCAACTACGGGGGCGAAGGCTACGGCGAGGTCGACATGCGCCACGCCACCGTCGATTCGATCAACACGGCCTACGTGCGCATGGCCGAGGAACTCGGGTTCGACGCCGTGGCCGACCGGGCCGAGTCGCTCGGCATCCACGGCGAGCTCCCGGCCTACCCGAGCCTGACCCTGGGCAGCGTCGGGATCCCGCCGATCCAGGTCGCCGAGGCGTACAGCACGCTGGCTGCCGAGGG
>JAGXST010000261.1 GCA_018335555.1 Actinomycetota bacterium
AACTCGAGCGCCCGCCGCTGTTCCTGGCGTTCGAGGCGCTCGAAGCGGCGGGTGAGTCGCTGCTTCACGCCCGGCGGCCAACCACGGTTCCCTTCGACGCCGAAGGCCTCCTCGAGGCGCGAGAACTCGGCCTGGTTGCGTTCCTTGAGCGGCGCGATCCGCGACCTGGCCCAGGTCACGATCTCCTTGGAGGCGGGCACCACCTGGCCGGGCCCCCCCGTGGCCAGCCGGTCGAGCAGCGCGAGGTGGTCCCAGCGGGCCTGCCCGACCGCCGGGTCGGCGAGGTCGCGCAGACGCTCGGGCGAGCCCAACGCGGCCCGGCCGAGCGCCCTGCGTTGTTCGGCGGGCACACCGAGACGCTCGGCCAGCCCCTCCATCGCGTCGGGGCCCCACGGCACGAGGTCGAGACGTCGACACCGCGAGACGACCGTGTCGAGCAGGGTCCCCTCGTCCTCGGCGTCGAGGACCCACACCACGGACGGCGGCGGCTCCTCGAGGATCTTGAGGAACGCGTTCTGGGCGGCCTCGTTCATCCGGTCGGCGGCCACGACTCGCAGCACCCGCCGCCGGCCCTCGGTCAGCGTCCGGGTCGCCAGTGGCATCCATTCCTCGCGGACGCCCTCGACCAGGTGGAAGCTGCCCTCGGGCTCGAGGTCGGTCTGCACCGACGAGGTGCCGCGTGCGACGCGCTCGCATGACGGGCAGGCCCCGCAGGCCTGATCGGGCGCCTCGGCCTGCGGACAGTTGAGTGCCGCCGCGAGCGCGCGGGTCAACTCGCGCTGGCCGACACCGCGGGGGCCGACCAGCAGCCACGCGTGGGCGACCTCGTCGGCTGCGAGCGCGGTCCGCATGGCCGCCACCGCGGCCGGTTGCCCGAGCACCGTGTCCCATGTCGTCACGCGCCCACCTCCCCGGCATCGGTCGGCTGGGCGACCTGGCCGGCGGTGGCCGGTTCGAGCCGGGCCAGCACCGCCTGACGGATGCGTTCGTGGAGCGCGTCGACCGGGAGGCGGGCATCGAGCACGAGGTAGCGGGAAGGGTCCTTCTCGGCACGGCGGCGGTAGGCCTTGGCGACCGTGCGGTGGAAGGGGAGGCCGGCGGCCTCGAGCCGGTCCGGTTCCCCCTCGACCCGCTGCAGGCTCTCGTCGGCGTCGAGGTCGAGCAGCACCACGAGATCGGCCGCGAGTCCCCCGGTCGCCCACTCGTTGAGGCGTTCGACCGCCTCCTCGCCCAGGCCGCGACCGGCACCCTGGTAGACGATCGAGGAGTCGATGAACCGGTCGCACAACACCACCGACCCGTGCTCGAGCGCCGGCCGGATCACTTCCTCGACGTGCTGGGCACGCGAGGCGGCGTACAGCAGGGCCTCGGTGCGGTCGGCCATCGCGTCCGAGTCACGCGAGAGCAGGATCTCGCGGACGTGTTCGGCGATCGGCGTCCCACCGGGTTCGCGGGTGACCAGGACGTCGCGACCCTCCCCCTCGACGGCAGCGCGCAACAGGCGGATCTGGGTGGACTTGCCGGTCCCGTCTCCACCCTCGAACACCACGAACAGGCCCGGGTCGCGGCTGGCGACGGCCTGCTCGGTGAGTGGTCGGTCGAGTTCGGGATGAGCGGCGAAGGCGCGGTGCAGCGAGCGGCCGGTGAGCACCGCTCCTCCCAGGGCCAGCAGTCCCGCCGCCATGAGCGTGATGCGCACCCCGCCGATGGTGTAGCCCTCGAACGCCCGCTCGCGGCCGATCACGCCGATCAGGAACGGGGCCGCCGTCGTCGAGGCGAAGATCGAGAACCGCACGCCCGAGTTCATCGCCCCGAACGTGCGTCCCCGGATGCGGTCGTCGGCCCGTGACTGCAGGATCGTGTAGCCGACGATGAACGACACCCCGGCGCCCACGCCCATGATCATGGCGGGTCCCGCCGCCAGCGGCAGCGTCGGCATCAGCGCGGCGACGACCAGCGCACCACCGGCGATGCCGATGCCGGGCGCGAACAGCCGCTCGGGCGCGACCCTGGTGGTCAGCCCGGCGCTGGCGACCAGGCCGATGACCAGCCCGATGCCCACCACGGCGACCAGGATCCCGAATCCGGAACTGCCCGAGCGCAGCACGCGTGCGAAGAACTGACCGGTCGAGATGACCGCGCCGGCCGCGGCCGAGGCGACCATGATCCCGACGATCAGTGCGCGGATGATCGGGTGGCGGCCGATGAACGCGAAGCCCTCGCGCAACTCCTCCCAGGCACTCGGGCCCGTCGTCCCGCCGGCGCGTCCGGCCGGCGCCGGGGCATGCAGCCGCGCGATCAGCGGCGCGGAGGCCAGGAACGACACGGCGTTGAACCAGATCGGCAGCGCGACCGGCCGCTCGGCGAGGTAGGGGATCACGCCCGACAGGGGGCCGGCGAGTCCCATCAGGGTGGCGAACAGCACGCCTGCCAGCGGCAGCGTGCCGTAGGTGACCATCAGGTTGAGCTGGTTGGCCACGACCAGTTGGGACCGTGGCACCAGGGTCGGGAAGACCGCGTCCTTGGCCGGCCCGAACAGCGACGACATGACCTCGATGACCAGCGTCGCGAGCAGCAGCGTCAGGATCTCGTTGCTGAACGGGATCAGCGCCATGACGACGCCCCGGCCGACGTCGCAGGCGATCATCAACCGCTTCCGGTCCCAACGGTCCACGAACACACCGGCGACCGGACCGAGCAGCATGCTCGGCAGCACGCGCGCAGCCATGACGGCGGAGACCGCGAACGCCGCCGCCCGCGTGGTGCCGAGGATGTCCTCGGTGAGGGTCAGGATCGCCAGGAACCCGATCCAGTCGCCGAGCGCCGAGGCGAAGGTCGACAGTCCGAGGTTGCGGAAGTCACGGTTCTTGAACAGCGCGGCATAGACCCGGGGCGAGACGCCGCCGGGTGAACCGTCCGCGGGCGCAGAAGCCCCGTTGTCGACCTGACCCATGACCCTCGCACACTACCCGCGGACACGGACACGCCCGGGCGGGCCCGTCACGCCGGGCGCGCCCGGCTCAGGGCTTGCGCCTGGTGGTCTTCTTGCGCGCCGTCTTCTTGGCGGTCTTCTTGGCCGCGGTCTTCTTCGTCGTCTTCTTGCGGGTGCTCTTCTTCTTCGCCGGTGGCTTCTGCTCGCCGCTGTAGCTCAGGTGGATCGGGGGGGACAGTTCGTCCGCCTCGATCGGTGTGCCACCGAGCTCGGGGTCGTACTTGTCGACACCCTCGACGACGGTCCACGTCGCGACCGTCGGCAGGTCGAAGTCGTCGACGTCGTAGACGTGGTTGACCTCGGGGTGGGTGCAGATCGCGACCGGCACCTTTCGGTTCTTCGGTGGCGGCCGCAGCGGGGCACCGCACTGCGGGCACGGTGTGGCGATCGGCACCGACCAGACCGCGAACTCGTCCTTCGGATATCCGGTCGAGCCGACGAACGGTTTGCCGTACCGTGACGTGCGCAATTCCATGAAGCTGTTGTCGGGGTCGGTGGGCGAGCGGAACGGCCTGGCCCGGCCGTCGGTGTCCTGGAACA
The DNA here is from genome assembly GCA_018335555.1 of Actinomycetota bacterium. Taxonomy (GTDB): domain Bacteria; phylum Actinomycetota; class Nitriliruptoria; order Nitriliruptorales; family Nitriliruptoraceae; genus Egicoccus. Next base: position 3,533 of record JAGXST010000261.1, read on the forward strand.
TCAGCCGCTGCTGCAGGTTGCGGATGCCCTTGCACTTGGGGTAGTCGACGCAGCCGAAGAACTTGCCGAACCGCCCCTCGCGCAACAGCATCGGCTTGCCGCACTCCTGGCAGCGGACGTCCTCGTCGGGCTCGGGTTCCGGTTCGGGCTCGCCGACCGTGCCGTCGTCGTTGAGCGGCAACGTCCCCTCGCAGTCGGGCCACCGACTGCAGGACGCGAACCACTGCTTGGACTTTCCCGAGAACACGCGCTCCATCGGCGCGCTGCAGATGGGGCAGTCGGCCGGGTGGTGCAGTGGCAGACGCGGTCGCTCGGGCTTGCGTTCGCTGACCCAGTCGTCGACCTCGTCGAGGAACCCGGTGACGGTGCGGCACCAGGCCTGCTCGCCGGCCGCGATCTCGTCGAGGGTCTCCTCCATGCGGGCGGTGAACCCGATGTCGACCACCTCGCCGAAGTGGGCCTTGAGGAAGCTGACCACGACCTCGCCCAGTGCGGTGGCGAAGAACCGTCGCGACTCCTTGATCACGTACTCGCGCTGCTCGAGCGTCGAGATGATCGAGGCGTAGGTCGACGGTCGGCCGATGCCCGCCTCCTCGAGCGCCTCGACGAGCGTGCGCTCGGAGTAGCGCGGTGGCGGGGAGGTCTCGTGCTGTTCGGGGAGCAGCTCGGCGAGGTGGAGACGCTGGCCCTGCTCGATGTCGGGCAGGGCGTCGGTGACCTCGTCGTCGTCCTCGTCCTCGTCGCGCACGGCCCGGTAGACGCGCAGGAACCCGTCGAACTTCTCGACCTGGCCCGTCACGCGGAAGGTGATGTCGCCCTCGGTCGGATCGGAGCCGACCACGTCGGCGGACACGCGGTCGAACACCGCGGGCGCCATCTGGGTCGCCATCGTCCGCTTCCAGATCAGCTCGTACAGGCGCGCCTGTTCGTCGGTCAGATGGCGGCGCACCTTCTCGGGCGTGCGGTTGACCGAGGTCGGCCGGATCGCCTCGTGGGCCTCCTGCGCGCCCTTGCTGGTGGCGGCGTAGCGGCGCGGTTCGTTCACCGCGTAGCGCTCGCCGAACCGCTCGCGTACCAGTTCGCCGATCTCACCGAGCGACTGCGCCGACAGGTTGAGCGAGTCGGTACGCATGTAGGTGATCAGCCCGACCTGCTCGCCGCCGAGGTTGATGCCCTCGTACAACTGCTGCGCGACCGCCATGGTCTGCCGGGCCGAGAAGCCGTACTTGGACGCCTCGCCCTGCAGCGTCGAGGTCTTGAACGGCGGCTTGGGGTTGCGGCGGGCCTCGGTGCGGCGGACCTCGGCGACCGTGTAGTCGAGCGCGCGGGCCCGGTCGGCGAGGCGCGTGGCCTCGGGCTCGGAGCGCACCACCAACAGCTTGGCGCGCCGGGCCTCGGACTTGTCCTCGAGGTCCTTCGGCGAGGACAGCCGCAGATCCCCGACCGCGTACAGGTTGGCGCGGATCTCGGGCTCGCCGTCGGCGTCGCGGGCGAAGCTGCCGGGGAAGGACCAGTACTCCTCGGGCACGAAGGCGCGGATCTCGTCCTCGCGGTCGACGATCATCCGCAGCGCGACCGACTGCACGCGGCCGGCCGAGATGCCCGAGGAGACCGTGCGCCACAACACCGGTGACAGGCGGTAGCCCACGATCCGATCGACGGCGCGGCGGGCCTGCTGGGCATCGACCAGTGCGGTGTTGAGCCGGCGCGGGGCCTCGAAGGCGGCCCGGATCGCGGACTCGGTGATCTCGTCGAAGGTGACCCGGTTGGTGGTCTCGGGGTCGAGGTCGAGGATCTCGGCGATGTGCCAGGCGATCGCCTCGCCCTCGCGGTCGAGGTCGGGGGCGAGCCACACGGTCGATGCCTGCTTCGCCGCGGCCTTCAGGGCCGAGACGTGTTTCTTCGACTTCTCGGGCACCTCGTAGCGCAGGTGGCAGCCGCCGCCGTCCTCGATCTCGATCGCGAAGTCGGAGCGGGGCAGGTCGCGGACATGGCCGTAGGAGGCGAGGACCTTGAACTGGCTACCGAGGTAGCGCTCGATGGTCTTCGCCTTCGCGGGCGACTCCACGATGACGAGGTTCTCAGCCACGTGCGGGCTCGACTTTCGCAGACGGGCGGGGACCCGACGTCGAACGCCGGGTCGGGGCGGAAGGTGGCGCGGCGGCGGTCACACGTCAACTCCCGGCGACCTCCGGCGGAGCGCCGCGACGGCCGGGCCCCCCTACGGGGGGCCGCCGATTCGCCACCTCGGGCGGCCACCGCACGCCACTTCCTGCCACCGGGCGGCCTACCGTTCGGACCTCACCTGCCGAGAGGAGACCTGGCGTGCCCGTCCGCCGTACCTGGTTCGTCGTCGTCGCGTTGCTGATGGTGTCGTGCGCCCCGGACCCCGATGGCGACGCCGCGACGCTCACGACCGTCGACGGCGTCGCCCTGGCGGTGCCGGCGGACTGGTCCGAACAGCCGGCCGACGAGACACCGGGGGTGGTCACCTCCCGGCGTTGGGCACCGGGCGAAGGCGTCGAGCACCTGCAGGTCGTCGTCGGCTGTGACGGCAGCGCGGCAGAACTGGCGGCCGGCGCCGCCCAGGCGCCCCGCGACCCACTGGTGGTGACGGACGCGGTCGAACTCGACGCACCCGCCGTCCCCGGCCTCGACGCGGTCCACCGACTGCGCCTGACGCTCGGGGCGGGACGCCCGGACGACGCCAGTACCGTGCGGGTGTCGGGGCTGTACGGCGAGGCGGGCGACACGCTCGTACTGGTCGAGGTGGCCCGTCGCGCCGGGGCGTCCAACGTCGTGGCGGACGCGATCCTCGACTCCGTCGAGGTCGACCGGGACACCGTGCTGGCCGCCTGCGAGGAGCGCTGATGGAGGTCGGGGTCTTCGAGCAGATCGCGGCCGTACTGGTGGTGTGCGTGGCCGCCGGCATCCTCGCCACCCTGCTGCGACAGCCGCTGCTCGTCGGTCTGATCGCGGCGGGTATCGCGGTCGGCCCGGACGTGCTGGGCCTGGTCGAGTCCTCGGACGAGATCGGTCTCCTCGCCGAGATCGGCATCGCCCTGCTGCTGTTCGTGGTCGGGCTCAAGCTCGACATCCGGCTGGTGCGAAAGCTCGGGCCGGTCGCCATGGCCACCGGGCTCGGGCAGGTCGTCTTCACCTCCGTCGTCGGCTTCCTGATCGCCATCGCCCTGGGGTTCTCGGCGGCACAGGCGACCTACATCGCCGTGGCCCTGACCTTCTCCAGCACGATCATCATCGTCAAGTTGCTCACCGACAAGCGCGAACTCGATGACCTGCACGGCCGCATCGCGCTCGGCTTCCTGATCGTGCAGGACCTCGTCGTCGTCCTCGCCATGATCGCCATCACGGCCGTTGGTGGCGCCGGCGGCGACGGGCTCGTCCGCGAGTTCGCCGGCATCGCGGTGCGCGGGATCGCACTGCTGGTCGCGGTCGGGGCGTTGGCCCGGTGGGTGATACCGCGGGTGAGCCACCTGCTGGCCCGCTCGACGGAACTGTTCGTGCTGGCGGCGGTGACCTGGGCCGTCGCGCTGGCCGCCATCACGCACCTGCTCGGCTTCAGCACCGAGGTCGGCGCGTTCCTGGCGGGCATGTCACTGGCCTCGACCCCGTACCGGGAGGCGCTCAGCGGCCGGCTGTCGACGCTGCGGGACTTCCTGCTGGTGTTCTTCTTCATCCAACTCGGCACCACGTTCGAGCTGAGCGCGGCGAGCGAGCAGGTCTGGGCGGCCGTGCTGTTCAGCGTGTTCGTCCTGGTGGGCAACCCCATCATCGTGCTCGTGATCATGGGGCTGCTCGGCTACCGCAAGAAGGTGTCGTTCAAGGCCGGGTTGACGGTGGCGCAGATCAGCGAGTTCTCGCTGATCCTGGTCGCGCTCGGCGCCAGCCAGGGCCACATCGGCAGCGAGGTCGTCGGACTGGTCACGGCGGTCGGGCTGATCACCATCACCGCGTCGACCTACCTGATCTACGGCTCCGACGCGATCTACGCCCGGATCGAACCGGCGCTGCGCATCTTCGAACGCAAGAAGCCGACCGCGAGCATCGACCTCGGCGACGAGGCCATCGAGCCCGAATACGTCGTCCTCGGGCTCGGCAGGTTCGGACGTACCGTGTGCGCCGAACTCGAGGAACGTGGCGACAGCGTCGTCGGCGTGGACTGGGACCCCCGCAGCATCCGCGAGCACTGGTCCATCCCGGTCGTCTTCGGCGACGCCGAGGACCCGGACCTGCCCGAGCAACTGCCGTTGCAACGGGTCAAGTGGGTGGTGAGCACGCTGCGTGGGCACACCACCAACGTGACGTTGATCCAGGCGCTGCGCCGACACGGCTTCACCGGCGGCATCGCCGTGGCCGCAGACGACGAGGACACCGAGCAGGCGCTGCTGCGCGAGGGCGCGGACCTCACGATCCGGCCGCTGCACGTCGCTGCCGGACCGCTGCTGCAGCGGATGCACGACGAGGAGTGACCGGCCCGACGTCGCCTCAGCGGACCATGGTGCCGAGCGCGACGACCCACGGGCGCCTTCGGTCGTGCACGGGATCGGGCCGCAACTCGATCGACACCTCGCGCAGCCCGTGCGAGGCGAACAGCGCCTCGATCTCGGTCGCGGTCGCGGCCGAGACGTACACCTTGCCGAGGACGGGGTCGTCGAGCGGTTCGAGATCGGCCGTGCCGCGGTAGCACGCCAGGTAGACCGGTCCGTGGTCGACCACTCGCAGCAGGTCCGCGAACACGGGACGCCAGGCACTGCGGGGCAGATGGGTGAAGGCACCCGACATCCACAACCCGCCGAAGGAACGATCCCGGAACGGCAGGGCGTGCAGCGGTGCCTGCACCAGGGGGTGGCGCGGCAGCAGCATCCGCGCTTCACGCAGGGCCCCCATCGCGAGGTCGACGCCGACCGGGTGTACGCCCGCGTCGCGCAGCAGCCGCAGGTCGTTGGCCGGTCCGCAACCCGCGTCGAGCACCAGGTCGTCGCGCCGTGCACGGTCGGCGAAGCGCCGGACGTCGGCGACGGGGCGCTTCAGGCGCAGCGACTGCTGATAGGCGGCCGCGTGTTCGTCGTACGCGGCCACGCTCGTCAGCGTCCGCTCGTCGAGGTCCACCCGTGCCCTTTTCGTCGTTGCCGCGGCCGTCGCGCCGGGCGACGACGACCGATGCTAGCTGCGGGCGCCCAGCACCTCATCGGGGTCGGCGACCGTCACGAGGACGGTGTCGAGCCCGGTCAGTGCCAGAAGGTGCCGCATCCGCTCGCTCGGCCGGGCCAGCACCAGGGCCGCACCGTCGTGGCTGCGAGCCCGCTTGTGGGCACCGATCAGCACGCCAAGGCCCATCGAGTCGACGAACTCGATGCCGGCGACGTCGACCAGGACCTGCGACGCCCCGCCGTACTGGGCCTCGAGCAGTACCTGGCGGAATTCGGGCGCGGTGGCCACGTCGAGCTGTCCGGCGACCTCGACGATCGTCCAGCCGGCCTCCTCGCGGGAGTGGGACTGCAGCAGTTGCACGCCGTGGCTCCTGATCGGGTCGACACGCACGGACGCTACCGTCCGCCGTCCGCCCTCCGGCCAGGACCGCGACCACGGACCCGCGTGACGTCCTCGAACTGCTCGGCCGCACCTCGGCGTCCGGGGCCGTTCCCGAGCGCGCCTCCGAGGGTGGCGCCGACGACGAAGGCCCGGCTGGGTCGGCTCCGGAAGAAGGCCTGGTCCACCTGGCCCATCTGCCGGCTCGGGCCGCACGGACGGTGCCGTTGCCGGACGAGCTGCCCGAGATCCTGCGCGCCCGCCTCGACCACGCCGGCGTCCACGAGTTGTACGTCCATCAGGAAGAGGCGTGGCGGCGGGCACGCGCCGGCGAGCACCTGGTGGTCGCGACGGGGACCGCGTCGGGCAAGAGCCTCTGTTACCAGCTCCCGGTGATCGAGCGCCTCATGGGCGACGACCGAGCGGTCGCGCTCTACCTCGCCCCGACCAAGGCCCTGGCGCACGACCAGCTCCGGGCGGTCCGCGGGTTCCGGCTGCCGCAGGTACGTGCGGCGGTCGTGGACGGCGACACGCCGACCCCGGAACGCGAGGCGGTCCGACGCACGGCCAACTGGCTGCTGACCAACCCCGACCTGCTGCACCACGCGCTGTTGCCCAACCACCGCTACTGGCGCGACCTCATCCACCGCCTCGCCTACGTCATCGTCGACGAGGCCCACGTGTCCCGGGGGGTGTTCGGCGGCCACGTCGGGCTGGTGCTGCGTCGTCTGCGTCGGGTGGCCGAGCGCTACGGCGCCGACCCGACCTTCCTGCTGGCCAGTGCGACCGTCGGCAACCCGGCCGAGCACGCCTCGACGCTGGTCGGCGTCGAGGTGGCCGAGATCCTGCAGGACGGCTCGCCGCGCGGCCCGATGGACGTCGGGCTGTGGCAGCCGCCGTTCGCATCCGAGGAGCGGGACAGCCGTCGGTCGCTGCTGGGCGAGACCGGGGACCTGCTGGCGTCGTTCGTCGCGGCGGACGTGCAGACCCTGGTGTTCACGCGCAGCCGCAAGGCCGCCGAGGTGATCGCGCTCAACGCCCGTCAGCGGCTCGGCGACGCGGCGGACGCGGGCGGTGAACCTCTGGCCCCGAAGGTCGCCGCGTACCGGGCGGGCTACCTCGCCGAGGAACGGCGGGCGTTGGAGCGCGACCTGCGCGCCGGTGCGCTGCGCGGCGTCGCCGCGACCGAGGCGCTCGAACTGGGCATCGACGTCGCCGGACTCGACGCGGTGATCCTGGCCGGCTGGCCCGGCACGACCGCCTCGTTCTGGCAGCGCCTCGGCCGCGCCGGCCGGGCGGGCGGGGCCGCGGCAGGTGTCCTGGTCGCCCAGGAGGACCCGCTGGACCACTACCTGGTCACCCACCCCGACGAGTTGCTGACGCGGCCGCCCGAGGACGCCATCCTCGACCCGACCAACCCCTACCTGCTCGGCCCCCACCTGCGCTGCGCCTGCCAGGAGTTCCCCCTCGATGACGAGGAGGCCGCCGCCTGGTTCGGCCCCGAGGCCCCCACCATGCTCGCCGACGACGTGGCGGCCGGGCGGCTGCGCCTGCGCGGCGGCCTGCACTACTGGACCTCGCGCAAGCGGGCCAGCGGCGAGGTGAACCTGCGCTCGGCCGGTGGCCGCAACGTACGCATCGTCGACGTCGACACCGGCGCGCTCATCGGCGACGTCGAGGAGGCGCGGGCCCACCGCCAGGTCCACACGGGCGCGGTCTACCTGCACCAGGGCCGCCAGTTCGAGGTCACCGAGCTCGACCTCGAACGTGCGCACGCCCTGGCCGTGGAGGCCCCACGCCTGGCCCACACCACCCGCCCGCGCACCGACACCGACGTCCGCATGCTCGAACCGCTCGAGGGCGGACGCTGGGACGAGGTGGAGGTCGGCCTCGCCCGCGTGGAGGTCACGACACAGGTCACCGGCTACGAGGTCCTACGGCTGGGTTCCGACGAGGTGCTCGACCGGGTCGAACTCGACCTACCGCCCGTCGAGTTGCGGACCGTCGCGGTCTGGTACGCGATCCCCGAGGACCTCCTGACGGCGGAGGGCGTGCCGTTGCGGGACGTCCCGGGGGCCTTGCACGCTGCCGAGCATGCCGCGATCGGCATGCTGCCCCTGCTCGCGTTGTGCGATCGGTGGGACCTCGGCGGGCTGTCGACCGCGCTGCATCCCGACACCGGGCAGCCGACGGTGTTCGTCTACGACGGCTACCCGGGCGGCGCCGGCCTCGCCGAACGTTCGTACCGGCGGCTGCCCGAACACCTGGCCCGGACCCGCGAGACGATCGCGACCTGTGCCTGCAAGCGGGGCTGTCCGTCGTGCGTGCAATCACCCAAGTGCGGCAACGGCAACGACCCGCTGGACAAGGCCGGTGCCGTGCGCGTGCTCGACCTGCTGCTGGCCCGGGCCCCCGGCGTAGCCTGAAACGCTGCGGTCAGGTCAGCGGTCGATGGACGGGGCGACCACGGCGGTAGACCCGGACGGCCAGGCTGACGAAGAGCAGCCCGACCAGGGCCGGGGCGACGAGCCGGGCGCCGGAGGTGTCGGACGTCGCCGCAGGCGGGCTCGACGCACCGAGCACCAGTTCGCCGTCCTCGGTGACGGTGCGTGCGGTGAAGCTCGCACCGGGCCCGGGCGCGGACCGGTCGTTGCCACCCCGAGCGACGTCGTCGTCCGTGGGGGCGCCATCGGTGGGCGCAGCGTCCACTGCGGGACCGGTACCAGGCGTCGGACCACCCGACGACGGCCGGGCGTCCGATGCGGGCGGCGTGGCGACGGCATCCGAGGTGGACTCGTCGGAGGTGACCGTGTCACCGGCGCCGTCCACCTCGACCGTGATCTCGCGCGAGACCGTCTCGTAGGTGGCGCCGCGCCCGTCCGGCCGCAGGGTCACGACGCGGTAGGCGTGCAGGCCGCCGTCGGGGAAGTCGATCAACGACTCGGCCTCGGCGGGCACCTCGGCGACCAGTGCCCAGCCGGTGCCGTCCGCACGCTCGACGAGATAGCCCGAGACGTCCGGTTCGGGCGCCGCGTCCCACGACAGCAACACCTCGCCGTCGGTGGCGGCCGCCCGCAGATCCGACGGCGCCGTCCCGGGCGCCGAGAGCGTCAGCGGCAGGTCGACGGTCTGGGGTGGCGCGTCCTCGGCCCCGGTGACCACCACGCGGAGGACGTAGTCGCCGTTGGCGAGGATCTGCGCTTCTGCCTGCGGCAGGAACGGTGCACCCGTGCGCGGGTCGAAGTCGATCGGGTGGTCGGCGCGGTCGCGCGCACAGTCCTCGGCGTCCCGGCACAACGGGTGGCGAGCGTCGGCGGTGAGTTCACCGTCGGATCGACGGAGGGTGGCGTCGATCCGTTCGACGCGTTCGTCGGCCGTGGTGGCGACCTGCACGACCAGGCGCGTCGCGCCGGTCACGACAGCGTCGGCGGGCTCGCGGAGTGTGGCGTCGGCCGCCCACGCGGCGGAGGGGACGGCCGCCACCAGGACGGCGGCAACCAGCGCAGGGCGCAGCAGGCGGGAGGGCACGGAGGAAGGCTCGATGTCGGTGAGGGTCACGCGTCCGTGGACGGTGCGGGGTCCTGCGGGGCGCGCGTGCCTGGAGGGTGTGAGTCGGCGAGGGCCGCGCGGATGACCAACCGCTGGGCAGCCGATCCCTTGGGGTGGCAGGTGGTGAGCGTGAGCAGGGCGTCGTTGCTGGGCGCGACGACGCTCCAGTCGCGGGGGTGGGTGATGCAGGCGGCACCGGTCTCGGTGGGGGCACAGTCGCCGTCGGACGGTGGGGCGGTGACGACGTAGCGGTGGTCGCCGACCGGGGTCGACAGCCAGATCTCGTCGCCGACCCCGAGTTCGTCGAGGCGGTTGAACGGCTTGCCGTAGGTGGTGCGATGGCCGGCGATGCCGACGTTGCCGACGGTACCGGGCAGCGGTGTGTCCGGATAATGGCCGGCCCCGGCCCGAAGGGCGGCCGGCGTGGTGCCCGCGACCACGATCGTGTCGACGTCGAGGGCGGGGATCTCGATCCGCGTCAGGGGGGACCCGGCAACCATCGTGGGCTGCCAGGCTTCCGCCGTGGTCGGCTGGAGGTCCCCGAACTCCTCGGCCAACTGCCCCTGGACGAACCGGTCGGTGTACAGGTCGGTCAGCAGCGGATAGCTGAACAGGCCTGCACCGACCAGGAACAGGCCCGTGGTGAGGGCGGACAGGGTCGCGCGCCCGCCGCGCCGTCGTCGCGCCGCGTCGAGCAGGAAGCGGCTGCGACTGGTCGAGCGACGCACCTCGGGCGCGTAACGGAACCCGCCGCCCACCGCGGCGTCGTTCGGCCCTGCGGCTGGCCCTTGGCCTTGCATCCTCGTCCTGTTCTCGGACACGGCGTGCCATCGACAGCACGCCCACACAGCATCAACGACCGAGCGGCCCCCAAGGTTGCGCAGGCGGCCCGTCGGGGCGGGGGCCGGTCGGGGCGTCGACGAGGGTGGCCGCGGCCGTCGCGGTGACCCGGCTGGCGCCGGCCAGACGCGGGACGACCAGGCCGCGGACAGCGACGCTGACCTCGACCGCGGCGTCGTCACCGCCGCAGTCGCAGCCTTCGAGCCGGGCGCCGGCCGCCGTGACGACGGAGGCCGCCGCAGCGGAGGCGTCGCCCCCTGCGCCGTCGACTCTCACGGACACCGCGGCCAACGCCGATGCGTCGGCCAACTGTTGCGCCCGTGCAGCGGCGACGAGATAGCCCGTGACGTCGATCAGCGCGATCACGGACATGAGTGTCAGCGAGAACAGCAGGGGGAAGGCCAGTGTCGCGATGCCGGTCTCGTCCGAACGCAGACCTCGCAGCGTGCGGGTCACGGTCCGCCTCGTTCCCGTGATCGGGCTGCCGGTCCGTCGTCCACGAGCCCGGCCCACGTCCCGCTGGTCCAGGGTTGCAGGGGACCGACGTTGCGTTGGCCCGGTTGCCAGAACGGGTGTCCGCCGATCCCCTCGCCGAGCGTGGGTTCGGCGCGCGCATGGGCGGTGGCACGCAGCGCCAGCGACGTCGACCCCACGCGTCGGGTGGCCGAGACCCGCACGGTCACCACGTCGCCGGGCTCCCACGATGGCGGCGTCACCGTGAGTTCGATGCCGGCGAGTTCGGGCGCTGCGGCCCTGGCAGCGTTCGCGACGACGCTCCTGTCCGTGCTGGTGGCCGCGACGCGGGCGCCGACGCGTGCCGCTTCGTGCAGCAACAGGACGTCGCGCAGGACGGTGACGGTGTTGAGCAGGCCGAGGGCGAGCAGTGCGATGACGGGCAGGACGAACACGGCCTCGAGGCTGAGCGAGCCGCCCTGACTTCGCCGGCTGGACGCGGCCCGTCCGCGCGAGACGCGGGGACGGGCCGTGGGCGACGCAGCGCGGTTCACGCGCCGACGAGACCGCGGGCCGAGCTGAGCAGCGCGTTGAACAACTCGACGACCGCGCCGCCCTGGGCCCAGCCGATCACGATGCCGGCGATCGTGGCGGCGACGATGGCGAGCAGGCCGTACTCGGTGACGAGCGACCCTTCCTCGTCGTCGAACCGGACGGGGGTGCGCGTGGTCAGGGCGGGGCTGGTCGGACGCGGCAGGGTGTGCGCGCGCCGGTCGACGGTCGGTGTCGCGGACATGGGTGTCTCCTTCGTTCATGGCAGCACCTGCTGCAGGCCGACCTGCACGATCGGGGCTCCGACGAGCAGCAACGTCGCCGGCAGCAGGGCCAGGGCGGTGGGGAAGGTCAGTTGGGCCGGCAGCCGCTCGGCGGCGGCGAGGACCCGGGCGCGTTCGTCCGCGCGGAGTTCGGCGGCGAGACGGCGCAGGGCCGGCGCCGCGGGGGCGCCGACGTCGGTGGCGGCCCGCAGGACCGCGCCGAGCCGCGCGAGCGGTCCGCCATGGTCGGATGCGAGTCCGAGTTCGAGTTCCAGGGCGAGCCCGCGAAGTTCGGCCGCGTGAGGCGGAAGGTGGCGGGCACTCACGCGCAGGGCCTCGCCAGGTCCGATGCCGGCGGTCAGGGCGGTGGCGGTGAGGTCCGCGGCCTCGTCGACGCCCGGCCGGCCGACGACCGCCGGTCGCGACCGGCGCCAGGTGAGCAGGCCGGCGAGCAGGCCGAACGGGGGTGCGATCGCGACCCCGAGCACGAGGCCGACGACTCCCGCCTGCAGGGACCGCGCGGCGGGTGATCGGGGCGGCGGCGGGGGCGCCCCGACCCGACGGACCAGGCGCACGACCGCGTAGGCGCCGATGGCGAGCAGCGCGAGCCCGAGGCCGCCGACGACCCGGCCCGCGGACGTGGCGTAGAACCCGACGAAGTCGGCCTCGAAGATGCCGCCGAGGAACGGTACGAGCACGAAGGGCGCGGCGACCAGGCCACCGGCGACCGCCTTCGTCTGTGCCGAGGCCACGGCGATGGCCCGCCGGGTCGCGACCAGGTCGTCCTGGGCGGCCGCCGCCGCATCCAGTGCCGGGAGCATCGGCGCCCCGGTGGCCACGGCGACCGCCAGGGACCGGCGCGCCCGCGGCGTCAGTCCCGCGAGGTCGCGGGGCGGAAGGCCGGCGGCAGCGTGCAACCGGAGCACGTCGAGCGCGACGGTCTGGTCCGGCGTCGCGGCCACCGAAGGCGTCGTCCCGGCGCCATTCGTGGTCCTCATGGGGTCACCTCGCGGAGCACGGCACCGTTCGCGCCGACCACGACCTCGCCGAGTGCCGCGACCCGGCGCCGGCCGTCGCGCCGCCGCTCGAGCGAGACGACCAGGTCGAGGGCCGCTGCCACCTGGGCACGTGCAGCCGCCAGTGGGATGCCGGCCAACAGCGCCATTCCCTCGAGCCGCACGATCGCCTCGTCGGCGCCGTTGGCGTGCACGGTCGTCATGCTGCCGTCGTGTCCGGTGTTCATCGCCTGCAACAGGTCCGCGACCTCGGCGCCACGCACCTCGCCGACGACGAGGCGGTCGGGCCGCATCCGCAGGGCGTTGCGGACGAGCGTCGCGACGTCGACGCCGCCGGCGCCGTCGGCGCTGGGTGGTCGTACCCGCAGATGCACGACGTGGTCGGCGGGACGCCGCAACTCCGGTGCGTCCTCGATCACGATCAGCCGGTCGTCACCGATCTCGGCGAGCAGGCGGGCGAGGAGCGTCGTCTTGCCGACGCCCGCCCGGCCGCACACGACGATGTTGCGGCGTTGTCGTACGGCCTCGACGAGGCGGGCGCGCATCGGGGGGTCGACGGTCTGGGAGGCGAGCAGTTCGTCCCACGACGGGACGACGGCCGGGACCCGCCGCAGCGTGACGACGGGGTGCTCGGCCAGCGGCGGCAACAGCGCGTGCAGTCGGACGCCACCCGGCAGGACGGCGTCGGCGTACGGATGGGCGCGATCGAGGCGGACACCGAGCGGCCCGAGCACGCGCCGGAGCAGGCGCTCGACGTGGGCGTCGTCGTCGAACCGCACCCCGGTCGCGACCAGGACGCCGCCGCGTTCGACATGCACCTCGTCGGGGCCGTTGATCATCACGTCGGTCACCGCTGGATCGCGAAGCAGCGCCTCGACGGGTCCGAGGCCCCCGAGGTCGTCGACGAGGTCGCGGACGGCACGTGCCCAGACGTCCGGCGCTGCGACGATGCCCTCGGCGGCGAGTGCGCGAGCGACGGCTCGCCGCAACGACGCCCGGTCCGCGCGGTCCTCGGTGATCTCGACGTCAGTGCGCAGTCGGGCGGCGACGGCAGCCCGGAGCCGCGCATCGACGATGCCGTCGGACGGCTGGACCGGTGCGGTCACCTGCTCTGTGGTCATCATCCTCGTCGTCGATCCCGCCCCCACGGGGTGTGCTGTCAGCGTCGAGAGCGGCTCACGGCGGCGCGCCCGCGGGCCCGCGTGTCAGCGGTACGAGCGGGCGGAGCCACGAGCCGGGGAGCCCCGCGGGAACCCGGCCGTGGAGTCCGGCACGGGCGACCCGCGCCGAACGCGGCAGGTGGACCCGCCGGCGCGGACCGCAGACCTGCTGCACCGCCGAGCGGGCGGCCGGCCCCGAGCCGACGACCACGACGGCTGCCGCCGTGGTACGCCCGGCGGCGGTGAGCCCGGGTGCATCCGCCCGGCACACGAGCACGTCGACGTCGTCGTCCACACCGGCGTCGACCACGCACACCGACACCGCCGGGTCGACGACGGCGACCGACTGCTGCGGGACCCCGACCTGGACCGCACGCGCGCGTGGCACCCCGGCAAGGGGGCTGGCCTGCGACCACAACCCGGCGCCGGCGAGCGCCGCCGCTGGCAGATCGCGCACCCCGGTGACCGGGGCAGCCGGCCCCAGGATGAGCAGTGTCGCCGCGCCCTGCCAGCCGTAGAGGCCGGCGAGCGCTGCGGCGACCGTCGAGGTGCCGACGCCACCCGCGGACCCGCCGACCCGCAGCGTCCTCGGCCC
>JAGXST010000262.1 GCA_018335555.1 Actinomycetota bacterium
GTCGACGCGGGCCGTCGATTCGTGCACGACGCGCCAGTCCTGGCCCGGGTCGAAGGCGGGCTCGCCGCCGTCGTCGAGCGCGGTGAGCGGGCCGTCCGGCAACGAGGTCGCAAGCGGCGCCTCTGCGAGACCGGCGGGGTCGTAGGTGACACCGTGGCACTCGACCTCGCCACCCGCCGCTGCCCCTACCGCACCCTCGGACACCGTCGGCCGCGGTGGTGGCCCGCCGCACGCGGCGCCGATCAGTGCCACCAGGATGCCGACCACCACCGTCCGTCGCTGCACGAGCGCCCTTTCCCTCGCATGGTGTGACGACGGCGACCGCGCCGTGGTTGCGACGGGATCAGACGGTTGCGATGTCGAGGTCGCCGTGCTCGTGGCTCACCCGCAGCGACTTCTTGTCGAACTTGCCGACCGAGGTCTTGGGCACCTCGTCGATGAAGGTGTAGCGCTCGGGCAGCCACCACTTGGCCACCTTGTCGGCGAGGAAGTCATTCAGGTCCCCGGGTCCGACCTGACTGCCCTCGCGGCGCACGACGCAGGCCAGCGGACGCTCGTCCCAGCGCTCGTCCGCGACGCCGATGACGGCGCACTCGAGCACGTCGGGGTGGCCCATCAGGGCGTTCTCGAGGTCGACCGAGCTGATCCACTCGCCGCCCGACTTGATGACGTCCTTGGTGCGGTCGACCAACTGCACGAACCCGTTGGGTTCCACCGTGCCGACGTCGCCGGTGCGCAGCCAGCCGTCGTGGAACTTCGCGGGTTCGTCGACGCCGTGGTAGCTGGCGGTGATCCAGGGGCCGCGGACCTCGATCTCGCCCATCGCCTCGCCGTCCCAGGGCTGCTCGTTGCCGTCGGGGTCGACGATGCGCAGGTCGACCCCGGCGACGATGCGTCCGGTCTTGGCCCGGTAGTCGATGCTGGCCTCGCCGGTCGCGCCCGCCGGCGGGACCGCGACGGTGCCGAGCGGGGACATCTCGGTCATGCCCCAGCCCTGGATGATCTCGATGCCGTAGCGCTCCTCGAACGCACTCACCATCGAGCGCGGCACGGCCGAGCCGCCGACCACGACCCATTCGAGCGACGACAGCTCGAGCTCGCGCGACTCGCCCAGCGCCAGGACCCCGTTCCAGATGCTCGGCACCGCGGCCGAACACGTCGGCTGCTCCGCGGCGATGAAGTCGGTGAGCGGCTCGGGCTGGAGGTACTGCGCGGGCAGCAGCAGGTCGGCGCCATAGACCCAGCCGATGTGGATCAGGCCCCACGCGTTGGCGTGGAACTGCGGCACGATCACCAGCAGCCGTGCGCCGTCCACGACCCCGACGCCCCCGGCGGCCGCGCCGAGCGTGTGGGTCCAGATCGAGCGGTGCGAGTACACCACGCCCTTGGGGTTGCCGGTCGTGCCGGACGTGTAGCAGGACGCGGCCGCCTGGTCCTCGTCGAGGTCGGGCCAGGCGAAGGCGTCGACGTCGGCGTTCTCGAGCAGGTCGTCGTAGCGCACGACGCGTCTGCCGGACGCCTCGAGCGCCGAGGCGTCCTCGTCCCCGACGACGACGAAGGTCTCGACGGTCCGCAGTTCGTCGAGCACGCGGGCGAGCAGCGGGACGAGGTTGTCGTCGACGATCACGACCCGGTCGCCGAGGTCGTTGACCACGAACGAGAGCTGGTCGGGGAACAGGCGGATGTTGAGTTGGTGCAGCACCGCGCCCATGCAGGGGACGGCGAAGTAGGCCTCGACGTGCTCCTGGTGGTTCCAGCAGAAGGTCCCGACGACGTCGCCGGGCGCGATGCCGAGACCGGCAAGTCCGGCGGCGAGCCGGGTCGCCCGGGCGTGGGTGTCGGCGAAGGTGACCCGCCGCGACCGGTCGCCCTGCCAGGTCACCACCTCGCGATGGCCGTGGACGCGGCGGCCGTGCTCGAACAACTGCTGCACCGTCAGCGGATAGCGCTGCATCGTGCTCTGGATCGCCATGGCCTCGTCTCCCGTCGCTGCCCGCGGGCTGATCCTACGTCCGCGATGTCGCCGGGCCGGCGAGGTCAGCGACTGGGGGTGAAGACGTGCTTGCCGCCGTGGAGGTGGACGGGCATGCCGTCGGGGACGCGCTGGATCAGCCAGGCCGCATCGGCCATGGACACGCGGACGCAGCCGTGGCTGGCCGGATACGCCGGCACCGACCCCGAGCCGTGGATCGCGAAGCCACGGTGGAAGTACAGCGGGTCGTACAGCGTTCCCAGTGCCGCCTCGCGGACGCCGTGGACGCGACGCTCGACGACGAACTCGCCGACCGGGGTCCGCGCGCGGACCTGGCCACTGGCGTTGGTGTAGGTCTCACCCGATCCGGAGCTGACCTGCAGCGTGACGGTGCGCGTGCCTGCCTCGACGAGGTGGAGCAACTGCCGGTCGAGGTCGACCTCGATGCGGTCGGCAGGTCCGCCGGCCAGGACCGGTTCGGCCGTGCCGGCGAGCAGCGCCGCCGTCGTGGCCGGACCGACGACCCCGTCGACGGCCAGGCCGTTCACGCGTTGGAAGGCCATGACTGCGGCGACGGTCTGCTGTCCGGCCGTGCCGTCCGTCGCGCCGATCAGGAAACCGGCGTCGCGGAGCCGTTCCTGCACCTCGCGGGTGGTCAGCGCCGGCTCCTCGACGATCACGTCGGCAGGTTCGTCGACGGTCGCCTCGGGGGCGGGTGCCTCGACGACGGGGACATCGACCGAGGGGATCTCGGTGACCGGATCCGCCTCGACGGGTGGCGCCGGTTCGGACGGTGACGCCGGTTCGGACGGTGACGTCGGCAGGGCCGGTGCCTCGGGCGCGTCGTGCTCGGATTGTGCAACGGCCGGCGAGGTGACCGGCGCCGCGCCGGGTCCGGGCATCTGTTGCGTGATCCGCGAGACGGTCCAGGTCAGCATCTCCGCCGCGGGCGATGTCGCCAAACCGACAACCAGGGCCAGGGCGAGCACCAGCCCGCCGAACGCGATGCGGCGGCGACGGCGGACGCGTGCGGCGCGTTCGCGACGGGTCGGACGCGGGATGCCGCCGGTGACGATGACGGACGAGGTCATGGACGTACTCCGAGGTCGTGCTCTCACCCCGTCAGACGCCCGACCCGTCGGGAGCGTTGCCACGAGCGGCGGTGTCGTGCGCGTACCGGGCATCGGAGAACTGCGTGCAACCTCGGGACCTTCGGCCCCTTCGTGAAAGGACTGATTCCGGGGGCCGCTCACCTACAGTGCCGCGACCGATCGGATCGACCGTGTGAGGCGCTATGGCTGCCAGCACCGAGACTGCCCTCTTCGTCGTGCGCGAACGTGCCCCAGGTGAGCGGCGGGTGGCCGCGACGCCGGACTCGGTCCGTCGGCAGGTCGGCAAGGGCCTGACCGTCCTGGTCGAACACGGGGCAGGAGAAGCGGCCGGGTTCCCCGACCAGGCCTACGCCGACGCCGGCGCCCGACTGGTCGACGGCGGGGCGGTCCATGACGCCCGCCTGGTCGCGCGGGTGGCACCGCCCTCGGTCGAGGAGGTCGAGGGTCTGGGCCCCGACACCGTGCTGCTGACCTTCCTGGCACCGCACCGCAACGTCGCCACGGTCCGTGCCCTGACCGAACGCAAGGTCAGCACGCTGGCGATGGACATGGTGCCGCGCATCACGCGGGCCCAGTCGATCGACGCCCTGTCGAGCCAGGCCAACGTGGCCGGCTACCGGGCCGTGGTCGAGGCCGCGTACCACCTCGACAAGTACTTCCCGCTGTTCATGACCGCGGCCGGCACCATCCGGCCCGCCCGGGTCGTCATCCTCGGCGCCGGGGTGGCCGGGCTGCAGGCCGTCGCGACCGCCAAGCGCCTCGGTGCCATCATCCACGTCTCCGACATCCGCGAGGCCGCACGCGAGGAGGTCGCCTCGCTCGGCGGCACGTTCATCGAGGTGCCCGAGATCGAGGACGCGACCGGCGAAGGCGGCTACGCCAAGGAGGTCGGCGAGAGCTTCCTCGAACGCCAGCGCGCGGTACTGACCGAGTTCCTCTCGCAGGCCCACGCCGCGATCACCACGGCGCAGATCCCGGGTCGGCCCGCACCGGAGCTGATCACCCGCGAGATGGTCGAGGCGATGCAGCCCGGCTCGGTCGTGATCGACCTGGCCGCCGCCGACGGCGGCAACTGCGCACTGACCGAGGTCGGCCGCGTCGTCGAACACGACGGTGTGCGCATCATCCCCGGCAACGACTTCCCCTCCGCCATGCCCGGCGAGGCGAGCGCTCTCTACGCCCGCAACATCGCCGCCTTCGTCGAACTGCTCGTCGACGACGAACGCGGTCTGCACCTCGACCGCGACGACGAGGTGGTGGCCGGCGCGCTGGTGACCCACGCCGGGGAGGTCACCGCCCCACGGATCGCCGAACTGCTCGGCGGGAAGGACGACTGATGGGCCCGCTGCTGATCAGCCTGTATCTGTTCGTGCTCGCCGCGTTCCTCGGCTTCGAACTGATCCACAAAGTCCCGCCGACCCTGCACACGCCGCTGATGTCGGGCGCCAACGCGATGTCGGGCATCACCGTCGTCGGTGCGTTGACCCTGGTCGGGGTCGCCGCGCTCTCCACCAGCGTCGTGCTCGGCGTGTTGGCCCTGATCCTGGCCACGATCAACGTCGTCGGCGGGTTCCTGGTCACCGACCGGATGCTGTCGACCTTCGGGGGTCGCAAGTGAACGACTTCACCGCGCTCCTCGCCCTCGCTTCCATCGCACTGTTCGTCTTCGGCCTCAAGCGCCTGTCGCGGGTCCGCACGGCCCGCACGGGCAACGCGCTCATGGCAGCCGGCATGCTGCTCGCGATCGTGCTGACCCTGATCGAGATGGGTCTGGTGGACTACCGCTGGATCGCGATCGGCCTGCTCGTCGGGGCCGCGATCGGCTACCTGACGGTCGCCCGCGCCCAGGCGACCGAGATGCCCGAGATCGTGGCCCGCTTCAACGGCTTCGGCGGCGCCTCGTCCGCCCTGGTCGCGATCTCGCTCTTCTGGGCCGTGGTCGTCGAGACCCCGGGCGACGGGACGGCCGCATCGGCACTCGGTACCGCCTCGGCGGCCACGTTGGTGCTCTCGGTGCTGATCGGGTCGGTGACCCTGGCCGGCAGCATCCTGGCCGAACTGAAACTGCGGGGCACCATCGACGGCACCCCGAGCATCCCCGCCCGCGGCCCCGTCATGGGTCTGGTCGCCCTGGCGAGCCTGGTGGCCGGATTCGTCGCCGTCTTCGGGGTCGAGGACCCGGCGCTGTCGTCGGTGCTGGTCCTGGTCCTGGTCGCGGGCAGCATCGTGATGAGCCTGGCGCTGGTACTGCCGATCGGCGGCGCCGACATGCCGGTCGTGATCAGCCTGCTCAACTCCATGTCAGGGCTGGCCGCTGCGGCGACCGGGTTCGCCCTCAACAACGCGCTGCTGATCATCGCGGGCACGATCGTGGGTGCATCCGGGCTGATCCTGACCCAGATCATGTGCGTGGCGATGAACCGTTCGCTGGTCAACGTCCTGATCGGCGGCTTCTCGGGCGGCGATGCGGAGCACGGCGAGTACGGCACCGTCATCGCCGCCGACCCCGAGTCCACCGCCATGGTGCTCGAGGCCGCCCAGTCGGTGATCATCGTGCCCGGGTACGGCCTCGCCGCCGCCCGGGCGCAGAACGCCGCGTACGCGCTCGCGCAGGCGTTGCAGCGCCAGGGCGCCCAGGTGAGGTTCGCGATCCATCCGGTTGCCGGGCGCATGCCCGGCCACATGAACGTGGTGCTGGCCGAGGCCGAGGTGCCCTACGACATGCTCGAGGAGATGAGCGAGATCAACGCCGACTTCGCCGAGACCGACGTGGTCATCGTGGTCGGGGCCAACGACGTGGTGAACCCGGCTGCCCGCAACGAACCCAACAGCCCGATCGCGGGCATGCCGATCCTCGACGCCGGCAACGCCCGCCGCGTGTTCATCATCAAGCGCAGCCTGTCGCCCGGCTATGCAGGCATCAAGAACCCGCTGTTCGAGCAGGACAACGCCGCGATGCTCTACGGCGACGCGAAGGACGTGCTCGAACACCTCACCAACGAACTCAGCGCGAACGCCTGAGCCGGCCGTCGCGGTGTCCGGGCCGTCAGTCGCGGATCGGCCGTTGGACTGCCACGACCTCGTCGGCGCCGCGGGCGTGCCAGGTGACGAGCAGGTCGTCGTAGGCGTCGAGGTCGCCGCCGCACTGCAGTTGGGCGCTGGCATTGCCGTCCGGGTCCCCGACGAAGGTGCCCGCCGAGACCCGGCGCTCGCCGCGGGTGAGCCAGGCGTGGTAGTAGCCCTGCTCCGCGGGGCGCAGGCCGGTCAGTTCCAGTTCGATGCGGACGCCGGACGCGACCTGGCGCAGGGCTGCTTCCCCCTGGACCGGCCGGTCGTCCTGGGCCGGCAGGGCGAGGACGACGGTGGCCGGCGTGTCGTCGTCGAGGGCGATGACGGTCCCGGCCCCGAGGGCGGCGACGATGACCAGGGCGGCCGCCGCGGGTGGACCGAGGCGCCGCCGGCGCGGCAGCCCGGCGAGCGTGCGCGGCCGCAGGTCGGCGGGGACCGGCGGCGGCGCCTCGGCGGCCAGATCGAGCAGACCGGACAGCGGGGCGAGTCCGGCGACCTCGGTCCGGCACCCGGCACAGGCGTCGAGGTGGCGCTCGAGTTCGGCCGTCTCGTCGGGTTCGAGCCCGCCCAGCACGTAGGCCCCGAGGTCGCCGAGTCGCTGCAAGCAGCCGGTGGTCATGGTTCCACCCCCAACTCCTCGCACGCGAGTCGGAAGGCCCGCAGCGCGTAGTAGGTACGCGACTTCACCGTGCCGAGCGGCAGTGACAGGACCTCGGCGATCTCGCGCTGCGACAGGCCGCGCTCGTAGGCCAACTCGAGGATCCGGCGGTGGTCCTCACCGAGGCGTCGCAGTGCCGTGCGGACGGTCGCTGCGGCCACGACCCGGTCGGCGGCGTCGGCCACCTCGGCCCCCGCTTCGACCACCCCGACCGGTGCCGGGTGCCTGGCGGCCTGCCGCGTGAGGTCGACGACGGTGGACCCGGCGATCGCGAACACGTAGGCGCGCACCGGCCCCCGGGCCGGGTCGTAGCGCCCGGCCCGTCGGCACAGCGTCCACAGCACCCGTTGGACCAGTTCCTCGGCGAGTTCGGGGTCGCGCAGCCGGTGCAGTCCGTAGCCGTAGAGCATCGGCGCGTAGCTGTCGTACAGCGCCGCGGCCGCGCGCTGGTCGCCGGCCGCCACGTCGGCCAGCAGTTCGGCGTCTCCCGCTGCGTTGGTCACGGTCGGTCAGTAGTCCATGCGGTCGTCGGAGGCGCTCGGGGAGTCCTGCACGGCTTCTCCGGCGGGGGAGACCACGAACCAGACGTCGTTGACGTTCTGTCCCGTGACGTCGCCGGGCTCCTGATCACCTTGCCACAGGTACAGCGGCCAGTCGTTGTAGGTGACCTGCAGGCTGCCGTCCTCGCGCTCGGTGGTGCCGAGCAGCCCCGCATCGACGCCGTCGCCCGCGGCCGGCTCGTCCTCGACGGTCAGCGGCGGCCAGGCTGCCGCGCAGTCGTCGTAGCAGGTGCTCACGCCGTCGCCGTCCGGCGTGAACAGGTACAGGGTCATGCCATCGGCATCGACGAGTACCTCGCCGAGGTCGGTCGAGGCGACCGCGACGTCGCCCTCGCCGGTCTCTGCCTCGCCGGTCTCTGCCTCGGCAGCTTCTCCCTCGGCGGCAGCAGCCGGGTCCCTGTCGGCGGTGCCGCCGTCGTCGTCACCGCAGGCGGTGAGGGCGAGGGCGCCGGCGAGCAGCACCGGGATGGTCGCAAAGCGGCGGGTCCGCATCGTTCCCTCCATGAGGTGGGGTCACGAGGCGATACGCCAGGATGCGGTCGATCGGTTCATGAGCACTCGTGGCTGTGCGCCACGCGGGGTTGCCGGCGCGGTCTGCGGTTCAGGAGTTGCCGGCGACGAACAGGCTCTGAGCGGCGATTCCGATCCGTCCGTCCACGTCGTACAACCGTGATGTCGTCAGTCCGCTGCCGGTCGTGCGGGCAACCGAAGCCGAGGCCAGCGCGACCCAGTCGCCGACGGGCAGGCGGTCGAGGTGGACGGTCAGGTCGGGATTGACGAACAGGTAGGGCCCCATGGGCAGCGGTGAGCTGATCCCGTTGCCGAAGTCCGCCGCCGCGGCCACCCGCGCGAGGGGGGTGAGCTCGAGTCCGTCCAGCAGCGGTGCCTCGACCCGGAACCAGGCGGTGCCCGGCCCGGGATCGCCGAGCATGCCGTCGACCATCCGGACGTCGACGGCCCGCCAGAATCCCTCGGCCTCCCAGCCGGACAGGCGTTCGAGGCGTGGCAGTTCCTCCGGGGCCGGCGTCGGTGCCGCCTCGGCCGGGCCGACGTCGCCGTCGGGGAGGTCGACCTCGCCGGCCCGCAGGCGCAACGCCCGGCAGCGCATCAGTTCCGTGCCGTCGTCGCCGGTCAGGCAGGCCTCGGCGAGTTGCACCCGTTTGCCCTCGCGCACGACCGCGGTGTGCAGGTGCAGCGGGGCGAGCGGGACCGGGCGCAGCAGGTCGTAGCTCAGGCGCACGCCCTGCATCGGAACCAGCGACGGCAGGGCGTCGATGGTGGCCGCGAGCAGCGCGGCCGGAGCGCCACCATGGCACTGGCCCGGGTCCCACGGGCCACGGGCGAGCGCGGTCGGCACGATCCGGTCCCCGTCGCGTTCGAAGATCGGCGTCGTCATCGTGCTCCTGGCCGGTCGGGAGAGGCGAAGCCTAGGAAGCGCAGCGTCCCCGGCCGGCATCGCAGGGTTTGCCACCACGAGGGGGCGTGGGTACCGTTCGCCCGCGCCGAGCGGCCGAATCGCCGCTCGCGCAACTGCTCGCGGGGCGTTAGCTCAGTTGGCTAGAGCGCTTGCTCGACACGCAAGAGGTCAGAGGTTCGAATCCTCTACGCCCCACCTTCGGAAACCGGCCCATCGCGGCCGGTTTCCGCCGTTTTCGCGGAGTTTCGCGGCCCGCGGCATCGGGATGCCTCGCACGCCATGCGTCACACCTGTTCGCGTTGCCAGACCATGGTGATGTCGACGCCGGCGTCCTTGACGAGGTTGAGCACGGGGCAGCGTGCTTCGGTCTCCTCGACCACCTCGCGCAGATGTTGGGGGCTGGCCGAGGTGTAGACCCTGGCGACGACCTTGATGGTCTGGAAGTGCGGTCGCACCCTGCGGTCGCCCTGCCGGCCGCGGATGTCGATCGTGTAGGCGGCCTCGAACTCGATTCCTTCGTAGTCGAGCCCCATGTCGTCGGCGGCGCGCTTGAACGTCACGCCCTCGCAGCCGCACAGCGCGCCGAGCACGGTCTGCAGCGGCGAGGGACCTTCGCCGGTGCCGCCGTGGGCGATCGGCTCGTCGGTGATGATGGTGCCCCATTCGCCGGTGTCGATGACCGTCTTGAGCGTGGCCTCGTTGACCGCGGTCAGCGACTTGCCGCGGATGATCGGTTCGGACCGGGTCCCCGCGTCCTCGATGTGAACGGTCATCGGTGCTCCTATCGGGGAAGGTCAGCGGTATTCGGGGTTGTGGAAACCGAAGCGTTCGCCCTTCTGCCAGGCGGTGCGCTGGTTGCCGTGGGCGGGGATGCCTCCGGCGTCCTTGAGCAGGCGGGCGAGGTGGAGCAGGTTCCAGGTCATGAACGTGGTGTTCTTCTGCGTGAACTCGTTGTCGAGGCCCGCGCGGCTGCCGTCGTCGAGTTCGTCGCCGTAGGACGGTCCCGGTCCGGCTTCGCCGATCCACCCGGCGTCGGCCTGCGGCGGGATGGTGTAGCCGAGGTGCTGCAGCGAGTACAGCACGTTCATGGCGACGTGCTTGATGCCGTCCTCGTTGCCGGTCACCAGGCACCCCCCGACCCGGCCGTAGTAGTCGTACTGGCCGTCGTCGTTGAGTTCCCCCGACCAGCCGTAGAGCCGTTCGATGACCCGGGTGGCGACCGAGGACTTCTCGCCGAGCCAGATCGGGGTCATCAGCACGAGGATGTCGGCGTCGAGGACCTGACGTTGGATGGCGGGCCAGTCGTCACGGGCGAAGCCGTGCTCGGTCATGTCCGGTTGCACGCCGGGCGCGATGTCGTGGTCGACGGCACGGATCGAGGTGACCCGCACGCCCTGCTCGCGCATGATCTGCATCGACGCCTCGCCGAGCAGTTCGGTGTGCGACAGCTCGGGGCGGGGTTTGAGCGTGCAGTTGATGTACACCGCCGCGAGGTCGTCGTAGCGGGCGGGCGGCGTACGGTCACTCATGTCTGTGGCTTTCGGGAGAGGCAGAGGGGGGAACTCGCCAGCCGGCCGGTGGCTTCCCTCACGATTGGTCACGCACGGCCGCCGGCTCCGTACGAAGAGGAGACGTGCGTGGTGCGGGCGGTCACGATAGGGCGCACCCGACGAGGAGGCGTGCCATGCCGATCCGTGATGCAGGTCGTCGGGACCCCTGTCAGATGGCAGGAGGCCGGGCCGGCCGGCGGGCCGGCCATACCGTCGCCGACAGCCAGGCTGTCGTAGCGTTCCGGCGTCAGTGGGGCGTTTTCAGAGCGTCCCGCAACTGCTGCTCGGTCGGCGCGCCGGCCAGCACGTCGTCGGTGGCATAGACCCGGCATGCCAACCCGACCGGTTCCCCGCCTGTCGCGAAGGGATCCCGACCGTCCACCAGCACCGTCGGGGAGCCGCGGAACGTGAGCGCTTCGGCCTGCTCCGGCGTGTCGACGGTGCGACTGACCAGGTCGAAGCCGAGTTCACCCGCCAGCGTTTCGAGCCGCCGATGGGTGGCCTCCCAGTTCGGGCACCCGTCGAAGTACAACAACGTGACCTGCATCATCTGCTCCTTGTCGAAGCACGACCGTAGACCTTGCCCCATACTGGAAGGTCAAGCCCGAAAGGAAGCCCGTGCGCATCGGAGAGCTGGCGGCCACGGCCGACACCACCACCAAGACACTGCGGTTCTACGAGGAACGGGGTCTGCTACCCGCGCCGAGGCGTACCGCATCCGGCTATCGCGACTACCCCGCGTCGATGGTCAACCGGGTCGGCTTCATCCGTGCCGCCCAGGCGAGCGGGCTGACCCTCGCCCAGATCGGGGAGATCCTTGCCATCCGCGACGAGGACCGACCGCCGTGCACCCACGTCGTCGCACTCGTCGATCAGCGTCTCGCCGACGTCGAGGACGCCCTCGCGCAACTGCTGAGCGTCCGGGAAGAACTCCGTGGACTGCGGACACGTGCCGTGGCGCTCGACCCGGCTGACTGCGCCCCCGGGAACATCTGTGCCGCCGTGACCGGGCAGGACTGAACTCGTCGTCACGAGTCCGTGCTCGACCTTCGGGCCGGTCAGAGCGAGTTGACGGCGGCCCAGCCCAGGAACAGCCCGCCGGCGAGCAGGGCAAGGGCGCTACCGATCGGCAGCTTGTCGATCAGCCATGAGACGTGGGGGCGGTGAACGCGTCGTTCGAGGCTCGTCCTGGCGCACAGGATCGTGAGCCCGATCCCGGTCAGGGTCGCTGCCAAGCCGAGACTGAACGCCAGCAGCAGAGCGATCCCGTACCCCGTCCGTCCCATGGCGAGCGCGGTCACCAGGACCAGCAACGCCACCGGGCTCGGCAGCAACCCGCCCGCGCCGGCCAGCGCCACGAGCCCGGCTCGAGAGAGCGGAGCCACCCCCTCCGGCAGCTCGTGGTGGTGGCCGGAGTGGCGCCCATGGCCGTCCTCGCGTGCATCGTGACCATGATCGGACGCGGTGACGCCCGGCTGTGCCGCCCCCGAGGCCGCAACCGTCGAACCGGACAGGACCGCCGCCTCGTGATGTCGACGTCGGCGGGTGAGCCGCCACCGGTCGCGGAGCATCCGGCATCCGAGCAGGAAGATGCCACCGGCGACGACCATCGTCAGGATCGCTTCCAGCCGCTGGCCCACTGCTGCGTTCTGCGCGGTGCGCAGGCCCGATGCCAGCAGCAACACCGAACCCGTGTGCATGAGCGCGACCAGAAGACCCAGCGCCACGGCGTCACGGACGCGGCCACGCGAGCCGGCGAGATAGGCCCCGATGAGTGCCTTGCCGTGGCCCGGTCCGAGCGCGTGGACCGCCCCGACACCGGCGGCGATCAACAGCCCCAGGAGCGCGGCTGCCCCGCCGAGCTGCGGGTCGTCGATCAGCCGGACCAGGAGCGGATCGAGCGGACCGTCGGGGGAGCGGAGGCGTTCCAGCGGGCTCACTGCCGGTCCCCCGACCGGTTGCCGACCGACGCGCGTGTCCACCACAGGACGACACCGCCCCCGACGACTACCAGCCCGATTCCGGCGACGAGGAGCGGCAGTCCGTCCGCCTCCCTGGTCGTGGGGACCAGGGTCGCGTCCCACACGTGCTCGGGACGGTCGACGGTGTGCATCTCGCTCCAGACCGTGCCGTCGATGCTGTAGGTCCGGTACTGCTCGTCGCGGTCGTGCAGCAGGGTGATGCGCACCGCAACCTGCTCCACGGGCCGGCGACATGTGAACTCGTAGCGGACGCCCTCGGCGATGACCTCATCCGGCACGAAGACCGTGGCGTCGCAGGGCTCCCCGTCCTGGGTCACCCCCATGTTGGCGAGCAGGTACGCGCGAAGCTCTGCCGAGCGGGCGAAGCGCGTCTCCTGCTCGGCGGTCGGGTACGCGTCGCCGACTCCCTGGAAGGCCAGCGACGCCTCCTCGGGCAGCAGGTCGAGACCGACGCCGATCTCGGCGACGTCGTCACCCGCAGCCCACCAGTCGACGAGTACGCGGGGCCCGTCGGCGCTCAAGCGAGCCTGCGGGACGGTCCCAGCCGCGTGCGCGAAGGCCGCGGATGCCGGCAGAAGCAAGGCGGCGGCAAAGGACGCAATCGCCACGGCGCCCCACCGCATCATCGACCACCACGTGTCCAAGCCACCTCCGCATCGCGAGGGACGGTATCGATGGCCACCCCCGCCGGGTGGGCACCAGCGATGCGCGCACGCGGGGAACAACGCCAGGCGTGCACGGTCCGGCGAAGGCCTTGATCTGGATGCCCTGGGACGAATGCGGCGGCCGAGGCGCTGCAGATCGTTCCCAGGCCCATCCCGCCCCCGGCCGTTGGGCCTTGGCCTGCGTCTCGTCCCGGCGCACAATCGCTGTGTGGGCCCGCGATGGAGGTGCTGCCATGACAGGCCGATGTCTGGTCGTTGCCAACCAAACCCTCGGAGGCACAGCCCTCGACGCAGCGCTCAGGGAATGTATGGACCGCGGCCTCACCCGGTTCTACGTCGTGGTCCCACGGACGCACGTGGAACACGAAGCGGTCGGTTGGGCGGGTGGCTTCGGTCTCAGTGAGGGGGTCTCCCCGGAGCTCATGCGGACCGCCATCGAGGAGGACGCGCGCCGTCAGGAGGCCGAGCTGGACAGGGCACGCCGCCGGGCGCAGGAACGCCTCGATCTGATGTTGTCGAAGATCGAAGGGCTGGGCGGCCAGGCGCTCGGAGAAGTCAGGTCCGAAGAACCCCTGGAGGCGGTCGAGGTCATCCTGGAGCGCGAGTCCGACCTGACGGAGATCATCATCTCGACGCTCCCCGCCGGCCTGTCGCGCTGGCTGAAATTGGATCTCCCCAACAGGGTCATGCGCCTGACGGATCTGCCCGTCACGACCATTGAGGCCGAGGCGGAGGCTGAGGCCGAAGCCTGAGCTCGGGCGGTCGGCCCGCCGATCGGTCCGACCGACGGTGCTCAGGGGCCGGTGTAGACGGCCTTGGGTCGGAGCAGGCGCGGCTCGGCGTACTGCTCGATGGCGTGGGCCATCCACCCTGCGGTCCTGGCGACCGCGAAGACGAACTCGCCGGCACCCGGTGGCGCGCCGATCGCGTGCGTGAGGCCGGCGAGTGCGGCGTCGATGCTCGGTGGTGGCAGGCCGCGGCGGCGGGCCACCTCGAGCACGGCGCGCAACGGGCCGAGGCGCGGGCCGAGGTCG
>JAGXST010000263.1 GCA_018335555.1 Actinomycetota bacterium
CGAGCCGGTCGCGCGTTCGATGGAGTGGCGCAGACCGGCGGCCTGGTCGTCGAGTTCGTCGGCCCGGAACTGCCACCGTTCGTGGTCGGCACGGTCAGGGCACTGGTGGCACGGGTGGGCTCGGACCTGCTCGCGCAGCGAGCGGACCTCGTCGGAGGGCCCGGGGTCGGGCTTCGGAGCCGGGTGTGCCGCCGTGTCGTCGTCGAGGGTGGGCGGCTCGAGGCCACGCAGCAGGACGGCGACGTCGCGCCGGTAGTCCTTCTGGCGCGGATTGCCCGATCGGGGTAGCGCCACCCGTTCGACCGGCGTCGGGGGCCCGTCGAGTTCGCGCGGTCCGATCTTGGTCAGCGCCCGGTCGTCGGTGACGACCTGCAGGAGCGGCGTCCCCTTCTTGGTCAGATGCACGCCGACGACGGCCACGAGCCCGCGTCGCCCGGTCCAGGGCAGATGGAGCACGTCGCCGGGTTGCAGGCCCGCGATGGCGGCGCGGACCTCGTCCTCGGCGGCACGGCGCCGTGCCTTGGCCTCGCTCTTCTCCAGCCGGCTCAGCGTGCGACGCAGCTCCCAGTAGCCCTGCCAGTCCCCCAGCTCGCAGTGCAGGTGGCGGGCGTAGCCGCTCATCGCCTCGTCGAGTTCGGACAGCTTCTCGGCCGAGCGGACCACCGACTCGTCCGCCTCGAACTGGGCGAACGACGCGCCGAGCAGCGCCTCGGCCTGCAGGAGGTCGTGACGGCGCAGCAGGTTGACCGCCATGTTGTACGACGGCGCGAACGAGCTGCGCAGCGGATAGGTGCGGGTGCCGACGAGGCCGGCGACGGTCGAGAAGTCGAGGTCGCGCTGGTAGAGCACGACGGCGTGGCCGACGGTGTCGATGCCGCGGCGTCCGGCGCGTCCGGTCAGCTGCGTGTACTCGCCGGGTGTGAGCAGGACGTGGGACTCGCCGTTCCACTTCTCGAGACGCTCGATCACCACCGTGCGCGCCGGCATGTTGATCCCCAGGGCCAGCGTCTCGGTCGCCACGACGACCTTCAGCAGGCCACGCTGGAACAGCACCTCGACGGCCTCCTTGAACGCAGGCACCATCCCGGCGTGGTGCGCGGCGATCCCGTCGAGCAGTGCGGCCCGCCAACGCTCGTAGCCGAGCACCCTCAGGTCGGCCTCGGGCAGGTCCCCGAGCATCGTGTCCACGGTCGCGGCGATCTCGTCGCGCTCCCGCCGGTCGGTCAGCCGCACGCCGGCCTGGACGAGCTGCGCGACCGCGTCCTCGCAGCCCTGACGCGAGAACACGAACATGATCACGGGCAGCCAGCCCCGGTGGGCAAGTTCTTCGACCACGTGCGGGCGCGACGGCCAACGCAGCTTCACGTCGGGCCCCATGCGGCGGCCCTTGTTGCTGACGCGGTTGCGGCTGCGGGCGCGCCGCTCGAGCATGATCACGTCGGGGTTCGGTACACCGGCCAACGCCTGCGCGGCACGTTCCCGGTGCTCACGGCTCGCACCGCCCTTGCGGCCGGCACGGAAGGTGTCGTAGACCTTGTCGTTGACGAAGTAGTGGTGACGCAGCGGGACCGGGCGGGCCTCCTCGATCACCAGTTCGCAGTGGCCACGCACCTGGTCCAGCCAGCGCCCGAACTCCTCGGCGTTGCTGACCGTGGCCGACAGCGCCGCCAACTGCACCGAGGCGGGAAGCTGGACGATGACCTCCTCCCACACGGCGCCGCGTGAGCGGTCGGCGAGGTAGTGGACCTCGTCGAGGACGACGTGTCGGAGCCCGCGGAGCGTCGGCGAGGCCTCGTAGATCATGTTGCGCAGTACTTCGGTGGTCATCACGACCACGGGCGCCTCGCCGTTGACCGAGCGGTCACCGGTCAACAGCCCGACGCGGTCCTCGCCGTAGCGATCGACGAGGTCGCGGAACTTCTGGTTCGACAGGGCCTTGATCGGCGTGGTGTAGAAGCACTTGCCGCCGTGGTGAAGCGCCTCGTGACATGCGAACTCCCCCACCACGGTCTTGCCGGCACCCGTGGGGGCGGCCACCAGTACCGAGCGGCCGCGCAGCAGCGCCTCGATGGCGCGGATCTGGAACGGGTCGGGGGCGAAGCCGAGTTCGTCGACGAAGCCGGTGACGACCGGGTCGTCCGGCAGTTGCGGGCGTCCCTCGTCGCGTGCGACGGCATCGGCCACGTCCATGTCCCCTGTTCGCCATCGGCTCCGGCCCGGCTACCGGGCGCGTCGGGCAGGCTACGGGCTCGCGGATGTCCCGGACACGAACCGCACCCGCCGGAGGTCGGTCGGGGTCGCCTCAGCCGTCCCCGCCGGGCTCGGGGAAGGCGGGCAGTTCGGGCAGCCGCGACACGCCACCGCCCTCGCCGTCGAGGTCTCCGATCCCGGCGCGCCCGCTCTGCACGATCTGCTCGCCGCGCATCCTCAGGCGCCCGACCTCGACGAGCAGTGCGGCGCGGCGCTCGCCGTTCTCGATGTCCGCTGCCCGCCGGAGCACCTCGACGGCATCACGCGAGAGGGTCACCCCGTTCACGAACTGGCGCTGGATCGGCCGTCCCACACGGTCGACCTCGACCGCCGCCATGCGGTCCAACAGCGTGTCGTAGGCATCGAGCCAGTACGCGCCGTACTCCGCGACGTTGCTCGTGTCGCCTTCCTGCTGCAGGGCGACCATGGCGCCACTCACCGACGGGACGTCGCCTGCGGCCGACGTCCAGATGCCATCGGCGTCGAGTGCGAGGGGCAGGATCTCGGCCTCGAGTTGCCGGGCGGCCGCGACGGCCGGTTCCTCACCTGACTGCCGGCCGAACAGGAACCCGGCGATGAGCGCGAGCAGGGTCAGCACCACCGCCCAACCCATGCCGGCGCGCCGTGCCCGGTAGGCGATGCGACGCAGCCGCAGGACGGTGGAGTCCCCGAGTTCGTCGGTGCTGGTGCGGGTCTGGGTGGGCCGATCCCCGGCCGGAGCGTTCGGACTCATTGGCTGGCCCGCCGTCGTCGTGAGCGTTCGATGAGGCGCGCCGCCAGGATGGAGAACTCGTAGAACAGCACCATCGGACCGGCCATCAGCAACAGCGTGACGGCATCGGTGGTGGGCGTGATGACCGCCGCGACGATCATGATGATCACGACCGCATAGGGCCGCCATTCGCGCAGGCGGGCAGAGGTGACCACGCCGACCAGGGCGAGGAAGACCAGCACGAGCGGCAGTTCGAAGACCAGTCCGAACGCCACCGACGTCGTCAGGAAGAACGACAGGTACTCGTTCGCCGACAGCATCGTCTCGATGTCCGGCCCGGCGATGCCGAGCAGGATGCGGAGGCCCTGCGGGATCACGAGGTAGGCGAAACCGATCCCCAGCGCGAACATGACCTGGCTGAGCACGACGAAGGGCAGCGCGAGCCGCCGTTCCCGCCGTGTCAGTCCCGGGGTGATGAACCGCCACAGTTGGTAGAAGATGACCGGGCCGCCCACGAACAGCCCGATGACGACCGCCGACTTCATGCGGACGGAGAACGGCTCCAACGGCCGCAGCGCGATCAGGTTGCAGTCGTCACCGGGCCGCAGCACGGCCAGGGCGTCGCAGTAGGGCGCGACGAGCACCGCGAGCACCCAGGGAAACACCGCGTAGCCGACCACGCTGCCGACGGCCAGCGCGAGCAGCGCGCGGAACAGTCGGTTGCGAAGCTCGGCGAGGTGCTCGAAGAGCGTCATCTCGCCGGGAGCGTGCTCCTCGGCGATCGCCTCAGGACTCCGCGTCACGGTGGGGCGCGGGCGGCTGCTCGCCCTCGCGGGCCCGGGACTCCTCGTCGGCCTCGTCACTGGCCTTGCGGAACTCCTTGATGCTCTTGCCGACCGAACCGGCGAGGTCCGGCAACTTCTTGGCACCGAACAACAGCAGGATGATGAACAGGATGACGATCAGCTCCCAACCCCCGGGCGGCGTCACCGCCACGATGAGGTCTGCTCCTCCGAGGTGAGCCATCACAGGTCCTGCCGTCGTCGAGCATGCGGTTCGACGAGTCTAGCCGGTGGACCTGTCCGCGCCTCGGGTCGGATCGCGCCACCCGGAGTCCATCGCCTCGCCGACGCGATCCAGCTCGGCCGACGCGAGCGCGGCGCGTGCCTGCAGTTCGGTCAGGGCGGGCCCGATCCGCTGCTCGAGTGCGCGCAGTTCGCCTGCCACCCGCGCGAGCCGGCGCACGAGCACGACCACGAGCACCACGAAGACGACGAGGGTGACGACGAGCACGCCGACGAGGACGGCGACGACGGGGGTGGGCATGCGAAAGCCTCGACATGGGTCGGGACGCCCGCCGGAGAATCGACGGACGTCCCGAAGTCTAGGGCCCACGGCGCGGTGCCCGCTGTGGGGTCAGGGGGTGAGGAGCCGCTCGAACCAGTCGTCGCCCTGCAGCAGTTCGTGCATCGCGAGCACGTCGTCGGCGGTGAAGGCAGGGCCACTCGCGGGACGCTCGGGATGTGGCGGCAGCAGGGTCTGGAGGATCGCGTCGATGTCCTCGAGTTCCTCGATCGGGACCCCGCCCGTGCTGAGCAGTTGCGCGATGCGCTCGTCGGCCGGCTTGGTGACCAGTTCGTCGCAGGCCGGGCACAGGAAGCGGTAGGTACTGCCGTCGCCCACCAGGCCGTCGCTGGCGCGCATGATGCGCAGCGTCACGTCGGGTGGGGTCAGGTCGACCTCCCCGCAGCCGGGGCAGTTCGCGCGAATCCTCGTCATCGCGGGCCTCCTTCGGGCGCCAGTCAACCTGCCCGTCGGCTGCCCGCCGCGTTGGTTACAGCAGTTCAACCCGCATATCCCCCACAGGGGGCGTCGGAGCACTAGTCACCGGCGATAGCGCTCGAGCGCGTCCGCAGCCAGCACCGCGACCTCCTCGGCGAGCGAGGCCGGGGCGCACACCCGGGCGTCACCGCCGGCGGTGAGCACGACCCGCGCGAGCCAGCCGGGGGCATCCGTGCGCAGGCGTACGACCGCGCTGCCGTCGGTTCGCTCATCGACCGCATCGGGGGCAACGGCGTCGAGTACCCAGCGACCGGCCACGCTCACCTCGAGTTCGACCTCGAGGTCGTCGGCACCGGGTGCGTACCCGGGGGGCGGCAGGTGCTCGGGCGCGGGAACCGCACGCTCGCGGTCGCTCGTCTCGATCGCGATGACCCGGTCCAGGCGGAACGTGCGGGCGGCGTCCGCGCCCGCGTCGTGGGCCCGCAGGTACCAGGTCCCGTCGGCGACCTGCAGGGTCCACGGGTCGACGGTGCGCCACTGTGGCTGCTCGTCCGCGCGCCCCTGGTAGTGCAGGCGCACCTGCCGTTGGTCGGCGATGGCGCGACGCAGCACCGGCACGACGTCGTTGGCTCCGGGTTCGACCACGTCGGCGACCGTCTCGGGGATCCCGAGGGCGACACGGACCTTGTCGACCGCGGTGCGCAGGGCCGGAACCTCGTCGGAGAGCGCCTCGCTGACCGCATCGACCGTGAGGACCAGGCGCAGGGCCTCGCGTGGGGTCGGCCGCAGGGGACGCTTGAGTTCGTCCGCCATCTGCACCACCACCCGCTCCCCCACGATGTCGACCTCGAACAGGTCGCCACCGCCGAGGCCGGGCAGCCCGCAGAAGTCGAGGTGACCGAGGTCGCGCCGGATGGTGGCTTCGGTCACACCGAATGCCGCAGCGGTCTCGGCCACCGACGCCCCGGGGCGTTCGAGCAGCCACGGCACCAGGGTCAGCATCCGCGCGACGTCCCCCGCCGCGCTCATGAGTCCTCCCGCCCGCCGCCCCGATCGTCTCGCTCGCTGCGCTCGCTCGTTGCCCCGCCACTGAGGCGCTCGAGGGCTTCGACCACTTCGGCACGCAGGGCCTCGGGCGCCAGCACCTCGACGTCGGGGCCGAGGCCGAGCAGCCAGGAGCGGTCGCGGACCGGGTCGAGGTCGGGCAGGCGCAGGACCGGTTCGCCGTGGTGGGTGCGGCCGGTGTCGACCCCGCCACGCAACTCGACCGCCCAACGTGCCCCCGCCCGGACGGCCACCTCGACGTCCACGCGTTCGCCTTCGGGGCCGCGCACGTGCTCGGCCGGGTCGAAGCCCTCGGGCACGAGGTAGCCGCCAGGCGCTCCGGCCTCGCGGGCACGACCCACCATCCGGTCGAGTCGGAACGCGCGGATCGCGTCGCGGGCGTGGTCGCGCCCGACCAGGTACCAGGCGCCGCGGCGTTGCACGATCGCGTAGGGGTCGACCGTTCGCTCGGCCGTCTCCCCGCCCGCCGTTCGATACGGAAAGCGCACCGGCACACGGGCCACGACCGCGTCGGCGACGGCGTCGACGGGGTCCGGGACGAGGCTGACCCGGGTGGTCGGCGAGGTGGCCAGATCGGCCGGATCGGGGGCCCGGGCGGCCAACTTCGCCAGCGCCAGGTGCGAGCCCTCGCTGCCGGTGAGTTGGACGGCGAGCGAGAGTGCGGCGACCTCCTCGGCGGTCAGGTCGACGTCGGCGAGTTCGTAGGCCGCCCGGTCGACGACGTAGCCCACCTCGTCACCGAAGGCGACCTCACGGGTCTCGATGGGCACGCCGAGCCTGCGCAGGTCGTCCTTGTCGCGCTCGAACATCCGGCGCGACGACTCGGGGTCGCCCTGCGTGTAGTAGCCGGTGCGCCGGCGCAGCTCGGCCAGGGTCATCGGCCGGCGGGCCTCGAGGAACGCGACGGTCAGGTTGACCAGCCGCTCGACCTTCGCCGTCACATCGCCTCGATCAGTTTGTCGACCCGCTCGTCCTCGAACCGGAACGGGTCCTTGCAGAGCACGGTGCGCTGGGCCTGGTCGTTGAGCTTGAGGTGGACCCAGTCGACGGTGTAGTCGCGCCGCTTCGCCTTGGCCTGCGAGATGAACCGCCCCCGCAGCGCGGCCCGGGTGGTGGCCGGTGGATGGGTCATCGCGTGTTCGACCTCGCTGTCGTCGATCAGGCGCTGGACCCGCCCCTGCCGCGCGAGCAGGTAGTACAGGCCACGGTCGCGCACCACGTCGTGGTAGGCGAGATCGAGCAGTTGCACCCGAGCGTGCGCGAGCGGCAGGTCGTGCTTGGCGCGGTAGGACTCGATCAGGCGGTACTTGGCCACCCAGTCGAGCTGCCGGCCGAGCGACATCGGGTCGGTGACGAGCGACTCGAGCACGTGACGCCACTCGGTGACGACCCGTTTGGCCTCGTCGTCGGCGTCGTGGGACGCCTCGACGAAGCGTTCGACCCGCTCGAGGTAGGCCTGCTGGATCTCGAGCGCGGACAGTTCCCGACCGTTCGCGAGCCGGATCCGGCGCGTGCCGGTCAGGTCATGGCTGATCTCGCGGATGGCGCGGATCGGGTTGTCGAGGGTGAGGTCGCGGATCACCGACTGTTCCTCGAGCATGCGCAGGACCAGGTCGCAGGTGGCGATCTTGAGCCAACTGGTGTACTCGCTCATGTTCGAGTCGCCGACGATGACGTGCAGCCGGCGGTAGCGCTCGGCGTCGGCATGCGGTTCGTCGCGGGTGTTGATGATCGGGCGCGACCGCGTCGTGGCCGACGAGACGCCCTCCCAGATGTGCTCGGCGCGCTGGGACAGGCTGAACACCGCGCCACGCGGGGTCTGCAGGACCTTCCCCGCACCGGAGAACACCTGGCGGGTGACCAGGAACGGGATCAGCGCCTCGGCCAGGCGTTGGAACTCGCCCACCCGGGCGACGAGGTAGTTCTCGTGGCAGCCGTAGGAATTGCCGGCGGAGTCGGTGTTGTTCTTGAACAACGAGATCGTGCCCGAGATGCCTTCTTCGTGCAGGCGCTGTTCGGCGCCGAGCACGAGGTCCTCGACGATGCGCTCCCCCGCCTTGTCGTGGATCACGGCCTGGCGGGGCGAGTCGCACTCGGGCGTGGCGTACTCGGGATGCGAGCCGACGTCGAGATAGAGCCGTGCGCCGTTCTCGAGGAAGACGTTGGACGAGCGGCCCCACGACACGACCCGGCGGAACAGGTAGCGCGCGACCTCGTCCGGGCTCAGGCGCCGTTGCCCCTGGAAGGTGCAGGTGACGCCGTACTCGTTCTCGATCCCGAAGATCCGTCGGCGCACGCGGTCGTCTTTCGTGGGCGGTGATGCCGATGGTGCCCCATCGGGAGCCCGGCGGGGCGAACCCCGGCCCGATCAGCCGGTCACGGCGGCCAGCAGCGCCTCGTCGCGCAGCCGGAAGAACCGTCGACGCGGACGCGTGACGTCGAGCCCGGACACCTCGAGTGCCCCGGCCTCGATGGTGCGCCCGGCCACCTCCGCCAACGCCTCGACGCAGACCCGGACCGCCGCGTCGCGTCCCAACTCCGGCTGCCAGCGCCGCTCGAGGGCCTGCTCGATCGGCTCGGTGTCACCGCCGATGGCCACGTAGTCGTGCTCGTCGACGATCGAGCCGTCGTAGAGGATGTGGTACAGCTCGAGCTTGCTGCTGTCGGACGACTGGTGGCCGACCTCGGCGATCAGCAGTTCGACCTCGTAGGGCTTCGCCTCGCCGCCCATGAAGATCGCGCCGAGCGCCTGCGAGTACGCGTTGGCCAACGCCTTGGCCGTGACGTCCTCGCGGGCGTACTGGTAGCCCTTGACGTCGGCCAGACGGATGCCGGCGACCCGCATCGACTCGAACTCGTTGTAGCGGCCGACGGCGGCGAACCCGATGCGGTCGTAGATCTCGGAGGTCTTGTGCAGCGAGCGTGAGGGGTTCTCGCTGACGAACACGACCCCGTCGGCGTACTCGGCGGCGACCAGCGTGCGGCCCCGGGCGATGCCTTTGCGGGCGTACTCGGCCCGGTCCTTCATCATCTGTTCGGGGGCGACGTAGAACGGCGTGGCCACGGCGGGGACCTTCCTGGTTAGGGGCTGGCTCAGCGGTTGCGCCGGCGCTCGATGGTCGCCTGGACGTGGGCGGCGACCTGCTCGTCGGTCAGTTCGCGGTAGCCGTCGACGTCGATCTCGGCCACGATCGGATAGATGTGGCGGATCAGGTCGGGACCGCCGGTCGCGCTGTCCTCCTCGGCCGCGTCGAACAGCGCCTCGACCGCGACCGCTGCGGCGCCGTGCAGGTCTGCTGCGGGCTCGACCAGGCGCTTGAGGGTGGCGCGGGCGGCCAGCGAACCCGAGCCGGTCGCGGCGTAGCTGGTGGCGAGGTAGCGGCCACCGACGGGGTCGTACTCGAAGATCCGCCCGACGGCCGTACGCGGGTCGACACCGGCGAACAGCGGGACCACGATCAGCCCCTGCATCGCCATCGGCAGGTGGGCGCGGACCAGGCCGGCGAGCTTGTTCGCCTTGCCCTCGAGCGAGAGCGGTTCGCCCTCGACCTTCTCGTAGTGCTCGAGTTCGGTCGAGAAGATCCGTGCGAGCTCCATCGCGGGGCCCGCGGTCCCGCTGATCCCCACCGCCGACCAGTCGTCGGCCGGATAGATCTTGCGCACATCGGTGCGCGAGATCAGGTTGCCGGCCGTCGCACGGCGGTCCCCCGCGATGATCACGCCCTGCGCGCTGACCACGGCCAGCACGGTCGTGCCCTCGACCAGGCGGTCGCGCAGGTGCTGGTGCATCGTCCCGTCGAGGACGGCGGGCACGGCCTCGGGCGCCTGGCGCCGCAGCACCTCGAAGAACGAACTGCTGCGCGCGTCGAACGGCGAGGGCAGGCCGGCCAGCAGTTCGTCGGCACGGAAGGTCACGCGGCGCTCCTCGACAGCGGGGACCGGGCAGCGTAGGCCCGCCGGTACGGCCACGCCCGCACCCTGCC
>JAGXST010000264.1 GCA_018335555.1 Actinomycetota bacterium
CTGCCGCAGGCGTCGCTCGAGACCGGTGAGGTCCCGACCGTGGCGTACGAGGTGTTGTGCCGGCGTCACCACCGACTGGGGACGACGAGGGCCGAGGCCGACCGCCGGCCCGAGGAGGAGCGCGGTCGTACACAACTGCCGGTCGCCGGATCGCGCCCGAGCCGGTAGCGTTGTGGGCGTCAAAATCGGTCGTCGGGCAACCGTCGGCCGCACCACCGGGCCGTCGATGAGCTGCGACGTGAGTCGTGGCACGGCCTTCCAGAACAGGAACATCGCATGCCTGAGGGCACTGTCAAGTGGTTCAACGCCGACAAGGGCTTCGGTTTCATCCAGCCCGACGACGGGGGCGAAGACCTCTTCGTCCACTTCTCGGCGATCAATTCGCAGGGCTACAAGTCCCTCGACGACGGCCAGAGGGTCAGCTTCGAGGTCACGCAGGGGCAGAAGGGCCCGCAGGCTTCGGACGTCACGCCGCAGTGAGGCGCTGAAACGTCTGGCACCTTCACGACAGCAACGGCCCCCGCCTCGGCGGGGGCCGTTGCTGTCGGGTCGTATCCGCGGTCGGCCGCGCGAGGAGCAACCAAGGGCTGTTGTGGCTGCAGGTGCGGCCGACAGGACGGCGGCGCCCGGTATGTGTCCCGCACCCGAGGCGTGCGGTGGCGCGCCCGCGTCGCGAGGAGGCTCCGTGAGCGCAGAATCTGGCCCGGGTCGCCGGGAGCAGGTCGCGAGCCTCTGGGCGGCAACGGAACTCAGCCGCGACCTCGACCTCGAACGCTTGGCGCAGCGGGTCGTCGAGAGCGTCACCGCGGTGACCGACTTCGCCGTGGCCACCTTGACGGTTCGTCACGGTGAGTCGTGCCGGCGCATCGCCGCCGCGGGTGTCGACGATGCACGCATCGGGCTCGAGACCCCGTATGCGGGGTGGCTCGATCTGCTGCGCGAGGACTACCGGCAACGGTCGTCGTGCTTCGTGATCCCGCCCCAGGCCACGGGCGCCGACTGGATGCAGACGGTGCCGGTCGCCGCGCCCGGAGCCGGCGACGCGCGCGAGGCGTGGACGACCGATCATGGCCTGATCGTGGAACTGCTCGGTGACGACGGTGAGCGCATCGGGTTCCTGTCCGTGGACGCCCCGCGCTCCGGATGTCTGCCCGACGACACCGAACTCGAGCACATCGAGGTGTTCGCTCGTCAGGCCCAGAGTGCGCTCCGCAACGCCCACCTGCACGAGGAGGTACGCCGCCAGCGCGATGCGGCCGAGGCACTCAATGCGGTCGGACGAGCCGTCTCGGGCAGCCTCGAGCTGCGTGAGGTGCTGCGCCTGTGTTGCGATGCGGTGGTCGAACACTCCGCGGGCGACCGCGCCAGCATCTACCTGCACGACCCGGAGACGGGCCGGTTCCGCACGGTGATGAGCCGTGGCAGCGAACCCGATCCCCGGCTGTGGGAGGTGTTCCGCAACCTGCCACCGATGGGTGCCGACGAGGTCCCGGTGTTCGGTCAGGTCATGCGCACCGGCGAGCCCGCCCTCATCGAGCGCGTCACCACCGAGCACGTGGACATGCGTGCCCTGGAGATGTTCTCGCTCAAGAGCGTCGCGGTCTACCCGATGCAGTGGGGTGCCCAGCTCACCGGTCTCCTGCTCGTCGACACCTTCCGTGAGCACATCGAGTTCCCGGCGCACGAAGTGGACCTGGTCGGCCGGATCGCCGGGCAGGCCGCGGTCGCGAT
The DNA here is from genome assembly GCA_018335555.1 of Actinomycetota bacterium. Taxonomy (GTDB): domain Bacteria; phylum Actinomycetota; class Nitriliruptoria; order Nitriliruptorales; family Nitriliruptoraceae; genus Egicoccus. The sequence goes on from JAGXST010000264.1 coordinate 1,732, forward strand.
CCATCAGGCGCAACTGCACGAGGCCGCCCGTGCAAGCGCCGCGCGCGCGGACGAGCTGTACGAGCTCACCAAGCAGATGACGCGCACTTTCGACTTCGACACGATCTTCCGGCGCATCATCGAGGCCGTGACCGCTCGCACCGACGCGTTCGCGGTCGGGTTGATGGAGATCGACGCGGGGGAGCTGGTACTGCGCCGCTCGCACCTCGTCCGCGGTGGCGACGACAGCCCGGCGCCCTACCAGCGCCTGCCGATCGCCGACATGCCGCCCGCGTTGTGGCAGCGGCTGTCGGACGACGGTTCGGTGGTGGTTCCCGATGTCGTCGCGGCCGGCCTGCAGCCCTATGTCCGCCCGCAGGCACGGTCGCTGTTGCTCGCCGGCCACCGCGACGAGGGTGAGCTGGCGTTGCTGCTGCACGTCAGCAGCGATCGTGCCGCCGCCTTCAGCCGCGACGACGCCGCGTTCGTCGAGGGGCTGGTCGAGGTCGCGGCGCTGGCGATGCGCAACGCCCGCCTCTACGACGAGGCCCGTCTGGCCGCCGAGCGCGACGGCCTGACCGGTCTGAAGAACCGGCGCATGTACGGCATCGAGGTGCCACCGTTGCTGGCGCGGGCGACCCCGACGCACCCGGTGTCGCTGGCGGTGCTCGACATCGACGACTTCAAGGCCGTCAACGACCTCCACGGGCATGCCGCCGGCGATGCCGCCCTCGAGCACGTCGCCGACCGCATCCGCCGCTCGGTCCGCGAGGACGACTCGGCCTACCGGCTGGGCGGCGAGGAGTTCGCCGTCGTGATGCCGGCCGCCTCGGCCGACGAGGCGGTCAAGGTGATCGACCGTGTGCGACGGGCCGTGGGGGTCAGCCGCACGGGCCTGGTCGAGGTGACGATCTCGTCGGGTATCGCCGTGGCGCCGTTGCACGGCACGGATCTCGATGCGCTGTTCCGGGCGGCCGACGCGGCGTTGTATGCCGCGAAGGCGGCCGGCAAGAACACGGTGCACCTCGCCGTCGATCGCCGCGGCTGAACCGGCGTCCGGGTCGTGGCGGGCGCCGATCCGCTAGGCATGGGGTCTCGGAATCCCACGTTGCTCGCGAGGAGAACCTGATGGCCGGTCCATCGAAGAAGGCCGCGGCCGACGCGGCAGCACTGCAGGACAAGATCGCCGAGATGGCCTCGCCCGACCGCGAGATCGCCGAGCGCGTCCACGCCATCGTCATGGCGGCAGCGCCCGACCTGGCACCGAAGCTCTGGTACGGCCAGCCGGCCTGGGCGAAGGACGGGAAGGTCGTGTGCTTCTTCCGCAGTGGCCAGGTCGACAAGGAGCGCTACTCGACGTTCGGGTTCAGTGCCGAGGCGAACCTCGACGACGACACGGGGATCTGGCCGACGTCCTACGCCCTGACCGAGCTGACCGATGCGGGCGAGCAGCAGCTCACCCGACTCGTCGCTTCCTCGGTGAGCTGACGCCGGCGATCGTTCGGTCGGGGTCGGGGCCAGAGCCGTTCGCCCCTTCCGCGGAGAGCGTGAAACGGGGAGGCTGAGGGCGACACTGGGAGGTCTCCCATGCCTCGCATCGTGGTGGGCATCGACGGCTCCGAGCCGTCCAGGCGCGCCCTGCTGTTGGCCGCCGACGAAGCGAGGCTGCGGGGCGCGACCCTCGAGGTCGTCCACGTCGCGCCGGTTCCGTTCGACCTCTCGGCGCCACTGATGGCACCCCAGCCGACCGCGGGTCAGCTGCGGGCGCAGACCCTCGAACTGATCGGCGAGTCGCTCGGGGACGTCGAGGCGGGCGACCTGGCCGTCGAGCGGGTCGCGCTGATCGGCAACGCCGCGTCGGAGCTGTGCGACGTCGCCCGCGGCGCCGATCTGCTCGTCGTCGGCGCCCGTGGGTACGGCGGCTTCCGCGGTCTGCTGGTCGGCTCGGTGACCCAGCAGGTCGTGGCGCATGCACCCTGCCCGGTCCTGGTGGTCGTGCCACCGAGGACCCGGGTCGCGCACCCGGCAGACGCGCAGGCCGGGCGACACGCTGGGAGGTCCTCATGAAGGTCCTGGTCGCCTACGCCAGCCGCCACGGTGCCACCGCGGAGATCGCCGAACGCATTGCGACCGGCCTCCGTGACGCCGGCTTCGAAGCCGACACACGTCACGTCACCCACGTCGTCGATGTCGAGCCCTACGACGCCGTGGTCGTCGGGGCATCCGCGTACCTGTTCCATTGGCTCAAGGACGCGACGAGGTTCGTCGAGCGCCAACAACAGGCGCTCGCAGCGCGACCGGTGTGGTTGTTCAGCAGCGGTCCCCTCGGTACGGACCTCGTCGACGACGACGGCCGCGACGTCCTCGAGGTCACGCGGCCCAGGGAATTCGACGAGTTGCACGCACGCCTCCGACCCCGGGGGGAGCAGGTGTTCTTCGGGGCATGGAACCCCGCGGCACCGCCCGTCGGGTTCGTCGAGCGGGTCATGCACCGGCTGCCGGCCGAAGCGATGCCTGCGGGTGACTTCCGCGACTGGGACGCGATCGACGCCTGGACGATTCAGATCGCACGTGAGCTCCGCAGCGAACAGACGGCCCCACGATGAGTGCGCGTCGCGCGGTCAGGAGGGGCGCCGGCCCTCGTCCGTGGCCGGGGTGAGCGCCTGGTCCATCCAGGTGTCCATCGGTGCGCGCTCGCGGCCGACCACCGGCCGCGCCGGACGTGTCGCGGCGAGCGTGGCGTGCCAGAGGCGTCGCAGGACCTCGGTGCTGGGGGTGACCGGCAGCGCGTCGGGGTCGTCGGGAACGGTGAGTTCGACCAGGTCGACCTCACCGCTGAACGGCTGGGACTCACCACCGAGCTCGTCGAGGATGCGGTGCATACCGCGGTTGTGCCGCAGGACGAAGTTGCGCAGGACACGGATGCCGTGGTGGTTCGCGACGATCAGCAACACGTCGAACAGCGCGGTCCCGATGCCGAGTCCGTGCCACTCGTCCGCGACCGCGATGGCGGTCTCCGCGGCGCCCACAGGCGTCGCGACCCGGTCGTAGGTGGCAAGTGCCAGGATCGTCCCCGGTTCGGTGGTCGTCGTCGCGACCCAGGCGACGTGCTCTCGCTGGTCCACGTGGGTGATCCCTCGCAGCTGCTCCGGCTGCAGCTCGTCGGGGCCGTCGTCGTGAAACCGCAGCCGCCGGGTCTCGACGGACAACCCGCGGTGCCACGCGCCCAACGCGGTGGCGTCATCGGGCCGCACGGGCCGCAGGCCGACGGTGCGTCCGTCGGGAAGCCGGAGCGGCAGATGCTCGACCGCCTCGCCGCGCGCCGCTGCGGCCGCGAGCGCCACGACATGGGGCTGACCAGGCTGGTCCGAGCGGCGTGTGCCGGATCTCATGCGGTCACCTCTCAGCAGGCATGTCTTCCGGAACGGGAACCGGCCTGGTCCGCAGCGTCGATGGCCACCCACTCACGCGCGCACGGGGTCGGCGGCCCGGTCGAGCAGGTGGTAGGCCTCCTCCTCCTGGCCGTTGTGGAGCGTGATCACGGCGTGCAGGCCGTACAGCAGCCGGCGTAGTTCGGCGAGTGCGTCGGGTCCGGGTTCGCCGTCGAGCGCGTCGACCGCGGCGCCGAGCAGCCGGCCGAGCCGGACGATCTCCCGGTGGGTGTGCCGCAGCGGCCCGGT
>JAGXST010000265.1 GCA_018335555.1 Actinomycetota bacterium
GCCAAGAACGCCGCGGCGAGTGCCGCGGTCCGGCCGCTGCTCGACTTCATGCAGACCATGCCGGCGTTCGTCTACCTGCTGCTCGCCGTGCTGTTCTTCCGCATCGGCGTCGTCCCCGGCGTGATCGCCTCGCTGCTGTTCTCGATGCCGCCCGCCGTACGCCTCACCGAACTCGGCATCCGCCAGGTCGACCCCGAGGTCGTCGAGGCGGCCCATGCCTTCGGCGCCCGGCCGCGCGAGGTGCTCACCGGGGTGCAGTTGCCGCTGGCGATGCCCTCGATCATGGCCGGCGTCAACCAGGTCATCATGCTGGCGCTGTCGATGGTCGTCATCGCCGGCATGGCCGGTGCCGGCGGCCTCGGCGGGATCATCGTCGAGGGCATCACCCGGCTGCAGTTCGGTCGGGGGTTCGAGGGGGGCCTCGCGGTGGTCATCCTGGCCATCTTCCTCGACCGGGTGACCGCGACGCTCGGCAGCGACCAGCGATCGGGCCGCGGCCTGTTCCCCAGTCTGCGCCGCAGCGAGGGGCTGTCGACCGCCCCCTGACATGCCACACGACACGACTTCCGGCCCGCTCGGGCCGGGTCCATACGACGCGGTCGACGACCGCGTCCCGCAACGGAGTGGAAGCCAACCATCTTCTCCGCAATGAAAGGCAACACCTTGATGTTCCTACGCAAGCGCCTCGCGCGCTCGCAGACCCGATGGCTGGTCGGCACCCTCTCGGCGGCCCTGCTGCTCACCGCCTGTGGTGACGACGGCGGCGACGCCGGGACGGCCGACACCGACCAGGTCGACGCCGACGACGACCAGGCCGGCGGCAGCGATGTCGGCGAGGGCCGCTCGATCAACATCGGCTGGATCCCCTGGGAGGAGGACATCGCCATCACCAACCTGTGGCATGCGATCCTCGAGGAGAACGGGTTCGAGGTGACCCAGACCCAGGCCGACGTCGGCCCGGTCTTCGACGGTGTCGCCACCGGCGAACTCGACCTGTTCATGGACGCCTGGCTGCCCAACACCCACTCCGACTACTGGGAGCAGTACGGCGACCGGGTCGAGGACCTCGGTGCATGGCTCGACGAGGCACCACTGACCTGGGTCGTGCCCGCCTACGTCGACATCGACTCGATCGCCGACCTGGCCGACAACGCCGAGATGTTCGACAGCCGCCTCGTCGGCATCGAGCCCGGTTCCGGCCTGGCCCGCATCTCCGAGGAAGAGGTCATGCCGGCCTACGGCCTCGATGACTGGGACCACGTCACCGGCTCGACCGCTGCGATGCTGTCCGAGCTCGAGGCGGCCATCGCCGCCGAGGAGCCGATCGTCGTCACGCTGTGGGAGCCCCACCCCGCCTACGGCAACTTCGACCTGAAGAACCTCGACGACCCCGAGGGTTCGCTGGGCGAGCCGGACGAGATCCGCACGATCGCCCGTGAGGGCTTCAGCGACGAGTTCCCCGAGGTCGCCGCGGCACTGCAGAACATGGACTTCGACGCCGGCACGCTCGCCGAGCTCGAGGTCGCCGTGCTCGGTGACGAGGGCAACGAGCTCGAGGCCGCCCGCACCTGGCTGAACGACAACCGTGACTACGTCGCGGCTTGGCTCGAGGGCACCGACCTCTCGATCTGACGCGCCACTGCCCGGGGGCCACCATCCCCGGGCGATGACATCCGCCGGCCCGCGACGTCCAACGTCGCGGGCCGTTGGCATGCGCTGGGATTAGGTTGGGCACATGGCGAAACGCGACGATGGTGTGACGGTCGACCTGGCCGGGCGTGAGGTGTCGATCTCGAGCCCCGACAAGGTGTTCTTCGCCGAACGTGGCGAGACCAAGCTCGACCTGGTGCGCTACTACGAGGCCGTCACCGACCCGCTGATGGGCGCGATGGGCGGCCGGCCGGTGCTGCTGCAGCGCTACCCCAATGGCGCCGGCGGGTCGAACTTCTTCCAGAAGCGGGTGCCCAAGAACGCGCCGGAGTGGCTGACCACGACCGAGGTCAGCACCGTCAACGGCACGACCTCCGACGCACTGGTCGCCGCCGACGTCGCGCACGTCGCCTGGGCGGTCAACCTCGGCTGCCTCGGCTTCCACGTCTGGCCCAACACCGCCGCCGACCCCGACCACGCCGACGAACTGCGCCTCGACCTCGACCCCCAACCGGGCACCGACTTCGACACGGCCCGCGAGGCAGCCCGCGAGCTGAGGGTCCTGCTCGAGGAGGTCGGGCTGACCGGCTATCCGAAGACGACCGGCAAGCGGGGCATCCACGTCTACGTGCGGCTCGAGCCGCGTTGGGACGCCTACCTGGTGCGATCGGCGGCGGTTGCCGTCGCCCGTGAGCTCGAGCGGCGCCGTCCGGACCTGCTGACGGCGGCGTGGTGGAAGGAGGAGCGGGGCGCACGGATCTTCGTCGACTACAACCAGAACGCGCCGCACAAGACCGTGTTCGGCGCGTGGTGCGTGCGGGCCCGGCCGGGTGCGCAGGTGTCGACCCCGTTCGCGTGGGACGAACTCGACGACGTCGATCCCGACCGGCTCACGATCGCCTCCGTGCCCCAGCGCGTGGCCGAGCAGGGCGATCCGTGGGCGCCGATGTACGCCACACCGCAGTCGCTCGAGCCGCTGCTGGCGATGCACGAACGCGACCGCGAGGACGGCCTGCACGACGCGCCGTGGCCACCCGTCTACCCGAAGATGCCCGACGAACCCCCGCGGGTGGCACCGAGTCGCGCGAAGCAGTCCGACGGGTAGCGGGTCACGGGCGCTTCTGGCCGGCGCACAGGGCCGCGACGGCGCGCTCGACCCGCCGGGCACGTGTCTCGGGTTGCTTCGCGCCGGTGACCGAGTCCACGAACGTCCGGCGCTGCGATGCGGTGAGTCCGTCGAAGAACGCGCGGGCCTCGGGTTGTCCGGCGAGCGCGGCCACCAGGTCCTCGGGCACGTCGATGGTGACGGGCGTCGTGTCGAGTTGCATCGACACCTCGACCATGTCACCGGCCGCGAGCCCTGCCTGCTCGCGGACCGCGCCGCTCACCGACAGGAACGGGGCGCCGTCGTGGACCCCGACCGTGGTGCGCAGGACGTACCCGCCGTCGATCGTGGCCGCCACGCGTGGCCGCCTGCCCGCACCGAGGTCGTCCAGGGCCGGCTCCGGGACCCGGATGCCCGTCGTCGTCTTCCCGGTGGACTCCACCTCGGCCGTGAACTGCGTGGCCATCCCGTCTCTCCTCCTGGTCCTGATCATCGCAGGGGTCCTGATCATCGCAGGGTGGACGGTCCGGGTCGCGCGAACGCATCGCGGCACGTCCCGACGGCCGGGGTGGGGGCGCGGCCGCGCCCTACCGTGCGCTCCCCGACAACCGACCGCGACAAGGCGAGCCCGTGGACGTCCAGCGCCCTCGCACGTCGCGCGCTCGACGACGCCCGGGGCGACGGTGTCCGCGTCGATCCGCAGTGCGGGTTCGTGGCCTCCTACATCGAGCGCCATCCGGAGTATGCGGACCTCACGGCGACGGCGTGAACGAGGTGGCGGGCATGGCGTCGTCTGCCCGCCACGCCGAGGTGTAGACGAACCGCTGGCCGCGGATCAGCGAGATCCGGCATTCGACGGGGCGCCCGCCGCTGGCGCCGAGCCGCCGGACCCGCAACAGTGCCTCGTCCGACCCGAGGTGCAGTACGTCACGGGCGTCGGCGTCGGGGACGACCGGCTCCAGGTGCTCCTCGGCGGCGTCGATGCGCACGCCGGTCCGTTCCAGCAACTCGTCGTAGAGCGCCGTACGCGAGAAGTCGACCTCGAGCAGGGGACGGCCGAGGTCGCCCGGCAGCCACACGCTGTCGAGTGCCAGCGGTTCGTCGCCGGCATGCCGCAGGCGTTGCAGGCGGACCAGGTCGGCGTCGGCCGGCAGGGCGAGGCGGGCCGCAGCCTCGGCGTCGCGGTCGACGCCGAGGAACAACACCTCGGAGCGCTGCGGCAGCCCCTGGCGTTCGACGGCCTCGTAGAGGCTGTACAGGCCACCGAGCGGCTGGACGAGCGGGACGTCGTTGACGAAGCTGCCCCGCCCGCGGTGCCGTTCGACCAGGCCGCGGGCACGCAGGAGCCGGACCGCCTCGCGGACGGTGTGACGGCTCACCCCGTAGTGCTCGCACAGCTCCCGGTCGGTCGGGAAGCGGTCGACGATCTCGCCCGAGGCCATGCGACGCTCGAGGTCGTCGAGGACCTGCTGCCACAGGGGGCGCGACTCGTCGGCGCTGGCCGGTTGCACGGTGGGCTCCTGGGTGGACCGGCGCTCAGCCTACGAGACCGCCGATCCCCTGGACGAGCACGACGACCGTCGTGATGGCCCCGCATCGGCCGGAGCCCGTTCGTTCGCTGCGCTCAGTCGTCGGTCGCGGACTCGGTCTCGTCGGTGGCGTCCTCGTCCACCGGTGCGCCCTCCTCGGGCGCCACGTCGGGTTCGCGGGGAGGTCGGATGGCCATGTGGATGTGGTCGAGGTGCACCGCGTCGGTGAACGACCGACCGCCGAAGGCATCGAGCGCCCAGGGGCTGCCGATCACGGGTTCGGACGCATCGTCGTAGATGGCCTGGACGGCCTGGTAGGTGACGGAGGTCTCGCTGAACCGACCCTCGATGACCATCTCGCCACCGATGCGGTAGAAGTCGACCGCGCGTCCGCGCATGTGGTCGCTCACGCGGTCGGTGCCGTAGACGTTGTAGGGATGGCCGCTCTCGAGCACGACCACGCCGAGGTCGCCGGTCGCGTCGGCCATCCGGGTCATCAGCGCCAGCAGTTCGGGTTCGACCGCGCCCCGGTGGATGTCCCACCGTGCCGAGTCGGGCAGTTCGATGCGGGGATCGTCGAGCACCGCGACCGCCTCGGGCGGCAGGTCGTCGGGCCGGTCGGCAGGCTCGCCGCCGGCGGAGGCGATCTCGTCGAACACCCACGCGTCGTCCTGCAGGCGCAGGCGGACGTCGAGCACGCGGACCTCGGTTCGGGGACCGTCGGCGCCGGGCTCGCCGAAGGTCTGGGCCAGCACGACCATCACCGAGGTGCTGTCCGCGGTCAGCCCGCCGAACTGGGGATAGACCACCTCGCCACGTGACCAGCCGCCCGGGTGGTGCAGGCTCGCGACCGCCTCGGCGAGGCGCTCACGCTGCTCACCGCTCGCGACCCGGGCCGTGACCTCCTCGAGCGTTTCACCGACCTCGTAGGTGGTCAGGGTCTGAGCGATCTCGGACGCCAGCGTCTTGGCGTTGGGATGGGACTCGGCGTCCAGGGCCTCGTAGGCGGCAGGCAGCGGGGTGGCCGGCGGTGGCGGTTCGGCCGAGGTCTCGGCGCCCGGGTCCTCCGGCTCCTCGGTGTTCTCCGCGACGTCCGGGTCGGCCGGCGTGCTGGTCGGCTGCGGCTCCTCGACCTCGACGTCGACGCCGACCGTGAAGATGTCGTCGAACATGCCGCAGCCGGCCACGAGGCCGGCGAGCAGCAGTGGCATCAGGCGGAGGAGCAGGCGTTGGTGCACGGATCAGGCCCTTGGAGTCGTCCGGGGCCACGAACGTAGCCACCTGAGCTCAGCCCGCGGGCGAGGGTTCCCGCGTCCGAACGGGATGGGCGGCCGGCCCGTCGGCGTCGGGCGGGGATGCCGGCGACGGCGGTGAGGCCTCCCGTCGGCCGCGGACGGCCAGGACCAGCGCGCCGGCGGCCCCCCAGGCCACGAGGACGGCGAGGTGGCCGGGGATGCTCGTCGGGAACACCTCGGGACCTGCGCTCGCGCCGACCATCGCGTGCACGAAGTGGCGCAGCGGCAGCACCCAGCCCACCGTGTCGAGTGCGACCGGCATCGCCGCGCCGAACAGGAAGATGTCCGACAGGAACGACAGGGGCAGCAGGATCCCCAGCGCCACGGCCGGCACGGCACGTGCCGAGCGCACCAGGGCGACCAGGACCAGCCCGAGCACGGTCGTGGTCACGGTGCCGACCACGAACACGGCGACGAGCAGCGGCAACTGTCGCGCCGGGTAGCGCTCACCGTGCATGCCGGCGGCCACCGCCAGCGAGACGAGGGTGATCAGGGCGCCGACCACCAGGGCCGAGCCGAGTCGGCCGCCGAGATGGATCCAGGCCGGCAGGGGAGTGCCCCGCAGACGTTTCTCGGCGCCGCTGTCGCGCGCAGACGCTGCCTGTTCGGACACGTTGGCGAAGGCGTGGACGGCGGTGCCGTAGACCGCCATGGCCGGAGCGATCCACGCGGCGATCGGCACACCGTCGACCGCGGGCGCGTCACCGAAGACCGCGGGGAGCAGCATGACGAGCAGTACGGGCATCGCGATCGCGAAGAACACCGAGCCGACGTCGCGCCAGGTCGCACGGGTCGCATACCGGACCTGTGTGACGAGCAGTCGTGGCGCCGACGGCCGTCCGGTGTCGCGGACCGTCCAACCGCCGGCCAGGACTCCCGCGCGGTGCCGGGTGGCGCCGGCGCCACGTGCCACGGGCGGGTGCCACGTGAACCGCCGGGTGGCGACGGCGGCCCCCGCGACCGCCCAGGCGGCCATCACCCCGAGGTGGTCCCACGCCCAGGGGCTCACCTCGCGGAACGGGTCGAACGCGACAGCGAGGGCGTTGACGAAGTGCTTGAGCGGGAACAGGTCCCCCAGCCGCTGGAACCAGCCGGGCAGACCGTCGCCGGAGATGAAGATGTCGGACACGAAGCCCAGGATGATGACGGCGCCGTTGGCCACGGTCTGCACGGTCGTGGCCCGGCCGACGAGTGCGACCAGGGCGAAGGCCAGCGCGCCGAAGGTGGTGATCCCGAGCAGCAACGTCACGGCGGCAGCCGGCAGCGTGGCCGCGTAGATCTCGACGCCGAAGCCGACGACCGCCACGGCGACGAGCAGCACCACCGACAGCAGGGCGACGACGACGGCCGAACCCAGACGACCCACGAGGTAGACCGACGCGGGCAACGGCGTTCCCCGCAGACGCTTGAGGATCCCCTGCTCGCGGGCCTGCGCGAGCGAGGTGGCGGGCAACGTGAACGTCGCCATGGCGACGCCGAAGGCACACAGCGCCGGCGTGAAGAACTGGGCGACGCGGATGCGGCCGTCGATGAGTTGGTTGCCGGTCGCGAGTCCGACCAGGACCAGGAACATCAGCGGCAGCACGAGCGTGAAGAAGGCGGCCAGCGGGGTGCGCCA
>JAGXST010000266.1 GCA_018335555.1 Actinomycetota bacterium
TGGTTGTCGAGCCGCACCGTGACACTGACCGGTCCGGCCGGCCCATCCTCGGGGTCGTCGATCCCGACGACCGAGCGGGACACGACGTTGCTGCCGTGTTCGGGATGCAGGATGGTCTGGTCGCGCAGCGCCGCCCACGGGTCGGCGACCACCGGCAGTTCCTCGAGTTCGACCCACGACTCCGCGGCGTCCGCGGCGACGTAGCGGTCCTCGGCGACGACCATCGCGATCGGCTCACCCACGTAGCGCACACGGTCGCGGGCGAGCGGATGGCGCGGCATGGCCACGTCGGGCCCGCGACCGGTCGCCCCCGGGATCGGCGAGAGGTCGAGGTCGGCGGCCGTGAACGCCGCGACCACGCCGGGGCGCCGGCGTGCCTCGGCGAGGTCGGCCCCGACGACCCTGGCATGCGGCAGGTAGCTGCGCACGAACGCCGCATGGAGCAGCCCCGGCGGACGGAGATCGGGCAGGAACCGTCCGCGGCCGTGGACGAGGCGGTCGTCCTCGAGCCGGTGGGGCGACCGTACGGGCGCACTGGACATCGCTCTCCCACTCCTTGCGGCGCCCTCGATGCAGTGGCGCTTGCAATCGATTGATACCGCGCGTTACGTTAGCATCCAGAGTTCGGGAGGCGCGATCGAACCGGGAGGTGTCGCGGCGTGCGAGCCATCGAAATGATCGTCGACGGCGCCACCGTGCGCCGCGAAGTGGACCCCCGGCTCCTCCTCGTGCACCTGCTGACCGACAGCCTCGACCGCACCGGCGTCAACGTCGGCTGCGACTCGTCCAACTGCGGTGCCTGCACCGTCCTGCTCGACGGACGCAGCGTCAAGTCGTGCACGGTGCTCGCCGTGCAGGCCGACGGGCACGAGGTCACCACGGTCCGCGGAATCGCCGAGGAGGGTGACTGGCACCCGCTGCAGACCGCCTTCCGCAACTGCCACGCCCTGCAGTGCGGGTACTGCACCCCCGGGATGATCATGGCGGCCAAGGACCTGCTCGATGCGGTCCCCGATCCGACGGACGAACAGATCCGCGAGGGCCTCGAGGGCAACCTGTGCCGGTGCACCGGGTACGCACCCATCGTCGCCGCGGTCCGCGAGGCGGCAGACGACCTCGCCGCACAGCGGCAGGGCTGACGTGTTCCCCGCGCCCTTCGCCTACGAACGTGCCGAGGACGTCGACCACGTCATCGCACTGCTGCACGAGCACGGCGACGAGGCCAAGGTGCTCGCCGGTGGGCAGAGCCTGCTGCCGTTGATGAAGTTCCGCCTGGCCACACCGGCCGTGGTGATCGACCTCGGCCACCTCGAGCACCTGCACGCCGTCGCAGCGCGCGGCGGGCGGGTGGCGGTCGGTGCGGCGGCGACCCACCAGGCGGTGATCGACTCGCCGTTGCTGCGGGAGCGCTGCGGTGCGCTCGCCGAGGTGGTGCGGCGGATCGGTGACCCCCAGGTGCGACACCGCGGCACGTTCGGCGGCGCCCTCGCACACGGCGACGCGGCCGGCGACCTGCCGGCGCTGGCGCGTGCCCTGGACGCCGAGTTCGTGCTGGCCAGCCAGAAGCGCCGCCGCCGGGTGGCCGCCGCCGACTTCTTCACCGGCCACCTGCAGACCGTGCTCGCCGACGACGAGGTCGTGCTGCGCGTCGAGGTCCCGGACCTGACCGGCTGGAGCTTCGCCTACGAGAAGTTCGCGCCGGTCTCGCACGCCTGGGCGGTCGTCGGCGTCGTGGCGCTCGTCCGGCGCGACGGCAACCGCATCGCCGACGTCCGCATTGGGCTGACCCACATGGGCGACGTCCCCCTGAGGGCGACGGCGGCCGAAGCCGCGCTGCGCGGCGCCGAAGCCGGCGTCGAGGCGGTCCGCTCGGCCGCGGCGCTGGCCGGCCGCGACACGTCACCGCCGAGCGACGACAACGCCGACGCGACCTACCGCCGCCACCTCGCCCGCGTGCTGACCGCCCGGGCGCTCGGCCGCGCACTCGACCTGACCGTGCCCAACCTCGAGACGATGTAGATGACCGACGACCGCGTCACCGCCGCGATCAGCCACTGGGCCCCACGTTTCGTCGCCAACGGCGTGCCCCTGACCGACTTCCAGGAGGTGACCTCGGGTGTCGAGCGGTGGGAGGACTGGTGTGCCGCCTGGTCGGGGCGGGCCACCGTCCACGAACGACTCGGCCGCGACGCCCTCGAGCAGGGACGGCGCCAGAGTGCCGGAGCCCACCTCACCACGGCCGCCGTCGAGTACCACTTCGGCAAGTTCCTGTTCGTGCAGGACATCGAGGAGATGCGCACGGCGCACGAGCGTGCCGTGGCCTGCCGCACCGATGCGCTGGCGCTGGTCGACCCGGCCGGCGAACGGGTCGCGGTGCCCTTCGAGGGCACGCACCTGTACGGCAACCTGCGCAAGCCGGCGGGGGTCGAGCGGCCTCCCGTCGTGGTCATGTGCATGGGCCTCGACTCCGCCAAGGAGGAGATGCACGCCTACGAGCAGTTGTTCCTCACGCGCGGCCTGGCCACCTTCGCCTTCGACGGCCCCGGTCAGGGCGAGGCCGAGTACGACCTGCCCATCCGCGGCGACTACGAGGTGCCCGTCGCCGCCGTCGTCGACCACCTCGAAGCCCGGGACGACCTCGACGGGGACCGCATCGGCCTGTGGGGCGTCAGCCTCGGTGGCTACTACGCGCCCCGGGCCGCCGCCTACGAGCAGCGCGTCAAGGCCTGCATCTCGCTCTCCGGCCCCTACGACTGGGCCGCCGGCTGGGACGCGCTGCCCGACCTCACCCGCGAGGCGTTCCGGGTCCGCTCGCACCTCGCGACCCAGGACGAGGCGCTCGAACACGGCCGTTCGCTGACCATGGCCGACGCCGCCCGCCGCATCGAGTGCCCGTTGTTCGTGGTAGCGGGCAAGCTCGACCGGCTCGTGCCATGGCAGGCCGCCGAGCGCATGGCGGCCGAGGCGGCCGGCGAGACCGAACTGCTGATCATCGAGGACGGCAACCACGTCGCCAACAACCGTGCGCACGCCTACCGCTACCGGACCGCCGACTGGATGGCCGGCCACCTGGGCGGACGATATTGACCCGGGTGCTGCGCCTCGTCCCGTCGACGCCGACGCTGGCCTAGGGTCCGCATCCATGGCCAAGACCACGATGTCCGACGTCGCCCGCCAAGCGGGCGTGGACGTGTCGACGGTGTCGCGCGCCCTCAACGAACGCACCGCCGGCATGCTGCGCTCCGAGACCGTCGAGAAGGTGCTGGCCGCGGCGGCCGATCTCGGCTACCAACCCAACGTGCTGGCCCGCGGGCTGCGCACGCAACGGTCGCACACGGTCGGCATGGTGCTGCCCGACCTGACCAACCCGTTCTTCCCGCCGATCGTGCGCGGGCTCGAGGACGCACTGGAGGTCGGCGGCTACACCCTCATCGTGGCCAACACCGACAACGACGCCCGCCGCGAGCGCCGCGCCCTGCACAGCCTGGTCGGCCGACAGGTCGACGGCCTGGTGGTTGCGACCTCGCACATCGACGGCGACGAGGGCGCCGCCGCCGTCGGCGGCCTGCCGGTGGTCCTGGTCAACCGTCGCGGGACGGACCCGACCATCCCCGCCGTGGTGCCCGACGACGACGCGGGTGTCGCCCTGGCGGTGCGGCACCTGCTCGACCTCGGGCACCGCAGGATCGGGCACGTCGCCGGCCCCGCGGACACCTCGACCGGCCGCACCCGCGCCGAGGCCTTCGCCCGCATCACCGGTGACGCCGGGGTCCATGACCCGTCCTGGGTCGAGGCGGCCCACATCTTCGGTGTCGAGGACGGCATGGCGGCCTGCGAGCGACTGCTCGAGCGCCACCCCGACCTGACCGCCATCTGTGCCGCCAACGACCTGCTCGCCATCGGCTCGCTCCGCGCCCTTCGCGCGGCGGGGCGGCGGGTCCCCGGCGACGTGTCGCTGGTCGGGTTCAACGACATGCCGTTGGTCGACCTGATCGACCCGCCGCTGACCACCGTTCGCATCCCGCAGTACGAGATGGGCCGCCAGGCCGGCGAACTGCTGCTGCAACTGCTCGAGCAGCCGCGCCCACGGCGGCAGCGCAAGCCGGTCGCGGTCACCCCGGAGCTCGTCGTGCGGCAGTCCACCTCCGCACCCGCGTAGGCCGTTCGCTCTCGGTCGCTCGACCGGGTGTCACCATCCCGAGGAGCCGTCATGCCCGCGTCCACACTCGTCTCGCTGTCGGGCTCGAGCTCCGGCGAGGTCTACGACGCCGATCGGCTGTGGCGACTCGACCCGGCCGACGACCGGCCGCTGCTGGCCACCTACGACCTCGAGGCGGCAGCGCGCACGATGACGCCCGCATCGTTGCGGGAGCGCCCGCGGGGGATGTGGCGCTGGACGGAGCTGCTGCCGGTCCGCGACCCCACGGCCATCGTCCACCTCGGCGAGGGCGACACCCCGCTGGTCGCCGCGCCTCGGCTGGGTGCCAGGCTCGACCTCGCCGACCTGCGTATCAAGGCCGAGGGCGGCAACCCGACGGGTTCGTTCAAGGCGCGCGGCATGACCGCGGCGGTGTCGCGCAACGCCGAATTGGGTGCGACGAGCTTCATCGCCCCCTCGGCCGGGAACGCAGCCGGGGCGCTGGCCGCCTACGGCGCCGCCGCCGGCCTACCGGTCACCGTGCTGATGCCGGTCGACGCGCCCGAGGTCAACAAGGTCGAGGTGCTGGTGTGCGGCGCCCGGCTGATCCTGGTCGAGGGCCTGATCAGCGACTGCGGGCGCGTCGGCGCCGAGCTGGCGAAGCTGACCGGCGCCTTCGACGTGTCGACCCTCAAGGAGCCCTACCGGGTCGAGGGCAAGAAGACCATGGGGCTCGAGTTGGCCGAGCAGTTCGACTGGCAGTTGCCGGACGTCATCCTGTACCCGACCGGCGGCGGTACGGGCCTGGTCGGCATGTGGAAGGCCTTCGCCGAACTCGAGGCCATGGGCCTGATCGGACCGGAGCGACCGCGCATGGTCTCGGTCCAGGCCACCGGGTGCGCGCCGATCGTCCGCGCGTTCGAGTCCGGCGCCACCGAGGCGGAACCATGGCAGGGCGCCAGCACGCGGGCCGGCGGGATCCGCGTACCCGGCGCCGTCGGCGACCGGCTGATCCTGCAGGCGATCCGGGCCTCCGAGGGCACCGCGATCGCGATCGACGAGACCGACATCGACCGGGCCCAGCTCATGGCCGGCTCGCACGGCGCCGGCTACGTCAGCCCCGAGACGGGCGCCGTGATCGCGGCCACCGGTGAGCTGCGGGCATCAGGGTGGATCGGGCGCGACGAACGGGTGGTCGCCTTCGACACCGGCATCGGGGCCAAGTACCCACCGCCGCCCCTGCCCGGGCAGACGCCCGTGGTCGACCCTGCGGACTTCGACCCCGAGGCCCTGCTCGCCTCGCTGCCGTCGAGCGCCGCCTGACGAGACCCGTGGTGTCGTTCGGCCACGCAACGGTCGAACGACACCACACGCGCGGATGGTTGCGCACAGGATTGTTCTGCAATCGATTGTCGTCTACGTTGCACCCCTGGGAGTGAGGTCCATGTGAGCCACACGGTCGCGGTGCTCGGCACGCGGTACCCGGACCTGTCGGTCGAAGAGGCGGTGTTCGCCGGCCTCGACGTCCGACTGGTCACCGGCGACGGCGCGGACGCCGATGCGATCGTGGCGGCGGCCGGCGACGCCGCCATCGTGTTGTGCGGCTCACGGCCCCGCTTCGACGCGGACGTGCTGTCGCGGCTGTCGTGTCGGGGGATCGTCCGCTACGGGATCGGTACGGACTCGATCGACCTCGACGCGGCCCGCCACGAAGGCATGTGGGTCGCACGGGTCAGCGACTACGGCACCGAGGCCGTGGCCGTCCACGCGCTCGCCCTGGCGATGGCCGGGTTCCGCCGGGTGGTCGCCAGCGACCGCTGGGTCCGGGCCGGGAACTGGGGCTTCGAGCACCTGCGGCCCCTGCACCTGCCCTCGGCGAGCACCGCCGCGGTCGTCGGCTACGGGCGGATCGGTCGGTACACGGCCGGGTTGTTCTCGGCCGTCGGCTTCCGTGTGCTGGTCCACGACCCCTGGGCGGACGCGGTCGAGGCAGGCCACGAACTCGTCGCCGACCTCGGCGACCTGCTCGCCGCCGCCGACATCGTGAGCCTCCATGCCCCCGGTGACGCATCCGGCGCGCCGCTGCTCGGCGCCGATGAACTGGCCCGGTGCAGGCCGGGCAGTGTGCTGGTCAACACCGCGCGCGGGTCGCTGATCGATCCGGACGCGCTCGTGGCCGCGCTGCAACAGGGGCGGCCCGCGATCGCAGCGCTCGATGTCCACGCCACCGAACCGGTCGACGCGGCCCGCTACGACGCCGTCGCCGACCAGGTCGTGCTCACGCCCCACACGGCCTGGTACAGCGAGGAGTCCGAGCACGACATGCGGCTCAAGGCCGCGCAGGCAGCTGCGGCGATCCTGCGGGGCGAACGACCGGCCGACGTCGTCGTCGACCCGACCTGACCTGACCTGACCTGACTGTCGAAGGGATTCCGATGCCGCTGCGCTCGATCGCCGACCTGCCCAGCCCCGACGTCCGCGACGCGGTGGCGGCCAACCCCGTCGCCGTGATCCCGCTGGGCAGCATCGAACAGCACGGGCCGCACCTACCGTGTGGCACCGACACCTTCGCCGCGGAACTGGTGGCCAAGGCGCTCGCCGAACGGATCGACGCGCTGTACGTGCCCTTCGGCCCGTACGGCGTCACGCCCATCCATGCGGGGCATCCGGGCACGATCAACCTGCGCCGGTCCACCTTCGAGGCGCTGCTGACCGACATCTGCCACGAACTGGCCGACCACGGCATCCACACGGTCCTGCTGGTCAACTGGCACGAGGGCAACAACGCGTCGATGAACGCGGTCGCGACCGAACTGCAGGACCAGCGCGACCTCACGTTCGTGGCGGTGCAGGCCTGCTACACGGCGCAGCGCCTCTACGAGCCCGAGGGCGGCGAACTCACCCATGGCGGCGGGATCGAGACCCTCGCCGTCATGGCCCACGACCCGGAACTGGTGCGCACGGAGCGTGTCGGTGCGCCCACCCGCCCCGCCGACGCCCACGAGATGGACGCGATGCGCCGCTCGCACGAGATCTACGGGTTCGTCACCGACGTCACCGCGCTCGCGGACGACGGCTGGTACGGCGAGCCGAGCTGGGCGTCTGCGGACCGCGCCGAGACCTTCGCCGACGACGTCGCCGCGGCCACCCTCGAGCGGGTGCAGATGATCCTCGACCTGCAGACCAGGCGTCGCGCCAGCAGACCGACCACGGGAGAACCGCGCCATGAGTGAGAAGATCAGACTGGCCTCGATCGGCCTCGGCCGCTGGGCAAAGGTGCTCGGCCGCTCGGTCCTGCGCAGCGACGAGATCGAACTCGTCAACTGCTTCACGCGCTCGGCGGAGAAGCGGTCCGCGTTCCAGGCCGAGTTCGGGGTCGCGCGATCCGCCGCGACGCTCGAGGAACTGCTCGCCGACGACGAGGTCGAGGGTGTGATCATCACCACGCCCAACGACACCCACCGCGACATCATCACCGCGTGTCTCGAGGCGGGCAAGGGCGTCTACACCGAAAAGCCCATCTCGACCACGCTCGAGGATGCAGCCGCGATCACCGAGGCGGTCACCCGCACCGGCGGCGTCTTCGCGGTCGGGCACAGTGCCCGGCGCCTGTCCGGCTCGCGCGTGATGAAGGAATGGATCGAGTCCGGCCGCACCGGTGGCGTGTCGATGCTCGAGGCCAACTTCTCCAACGAGCGCGGCCTCGAACTGACACCCGACACCTGGCGCTGGTACGCCGACAAGGCGCCCGGCGGTCCGTTCAGCCAGCTCGGCGTCCACCATGCCGACAACCTGCAGTACCTCGCCGGTCCGGTGAAGGCCGTCACCGCGCACACGCGCAAGGTGTTCACCAAGGCCGAGGTGCCGGACACGGTCATGGCCATCCTCGAGTTCGAGTCGGGTGCGCTGGGCTACCTCGGCGCCGGCTGGGCCTCGCCTGGCATCTACACCATCAACGTCCAGGGCACGAAGGCGAACCTGCGCTACGACCTCGACTTCACCCACTGGGACGAGTCGCACGAGGCCGACGAGTACAGCTCGCTGGTGTCGCAGGAGTTCGGCCAGATCGAGCGCTCCCCCGTCGAACTGCCGCCCACCGACATGTTCCGGGAACAGCTCGAGGAGTTCGGCCACGCGATCCGAGGCGAGGCGACCATCGAGGTGGGCGCCGAGGAGGCCGTCCGCGCCCTGGCCGTCGTCCACGCCGGCCTGCGATCGGCCGAGCGCGACGGTGCGAAGGTCGAGATCGCCGAGGTCGTCGACGCCGCCGGCGCCGGCGCCGCGATCGCGTGATGCTGCACGTGTCGCCCGAGTCGCTCGAGTTCCGCGCCCTCCCGGGGCGAGACTCGGCCGACCCGTTCCCAGGTCTGCCCGACGCCGAGTTCAGCGTCCGGCAGGTCCGCCTGCGCCCCGACGGCCCGCGCCGGCCGCACCGCCATCCGCACAGCGTCGAGGTCGTCCACGTCCTGGCCGGGACCGGCACGGCCTGGGTCGAGGGTGAACGCACGCGTGTCGGGCCCGGCGACACGTTCCTGGTCCCGGCCGGCGCCGCGCACGCGACCCTGCCCGATCCCGGCATCGACCTCGAGGTGCTGTGCTTCTTCCCGCGCGGCGACCTCGGCTCGAACCTCGAGGAACTCGACGGACCCGAGCTGGGCTCCCCGCCGGTCTGACGACGGTCGGCGCTACCGTTCGCCGATCGTCGCAACGAAGGCACCGGGCTGTCCGTCGAGCAGGCACTCACCTACGCCGGCGTGGTCACGTTCGCGATGACCGGCGCGCTCGTCGGCATCGAGAAGCGGTTCGACCTCGCGGGCGTGGTCATCCTCGCCGTGGTGACCGCGGTCGGCGGCGGGTCCGTCCGCGACGTCGTGGCCGGGCTCGTGCCCCCGGCCGCGCTCACCGACGAGATCCAGTTGTGGTTGCCGGTCGCGACCGGCGTGCTGGTGTTCATGGCCCACCACCGGCTGCGAACCAGGCGGCTGCTGTACCTGTTCGACACGCTTAGCCTCGGCCTGTTCGCGGCGCTCGGCGCCCAGCGTGGCCTCGACGTCGGTTTCGGGTTCATCGGCACCGTCTTCGCCGGAACCGTCAGCGGGATCGGCGGCGGAATCATCCGCGACGTGCTGTCGGGGACGGTGCCCGGCGTGATGTACCGCGCCGGCGACTTCTACGCGACGGCCGCCGCGGCGGGCGCGGCGATCACCTACCTGCTCGCGCCGGTGGGGACGACCCCGGCGCTCATCGTCGGTGCGACCGTCACGATCGCGATCCGTGCCGGCAGCCGCATCGCCGGCCTCAACCTCCCCGTCCCGCGAACGTCCGAATAAGTGTGATGGGTCCCCTGTCTCGGTCGCTGCGCTCCCTCGTTGCCCCCCATCACGCCCGAGTGATGGGTCCCCTGTCTCGGTCGCTGCGCTCCCTCGTTGCCCCCCATCACGCCCGCAACTTCTCTTCCAACCAGTCGGCGGTCTGGTCGCGGTAGCGGTACCAGTAGTTGTTGACCACGTGGTTGCCGCCCTCGATCACGTCGAGGACGACCTCGCCGCCAGCTTCGGCAGCCAGCTTCGCGGCCTCGGACGCCGGGG
>JAGXST010000267.1 GCA_018335555.1 Actinomycetota bacterium
GTGCTGTGCTGCGGGCGCTACGAGGGCATCGACGAACGCGTCCACGACCTCGTCGCCACCGACGAGGTGTCGGTCGGCGACTACGTGCTGTTCGGTGGCGAGGTGGCGGCGGCGGTCGTCATCGAGGCGGTCACCCGCCTGGTGCCGGGCGTGGTCGGCAACGACGCCTCGCCCGAGGACGAGTCGTTCTCCTCGGGCCTGCTCGAGTACCCGCACTACACCCGTCCCGCCGACCTGCGCGGCCACGGTGTCCCCGAGGTGCTGACCTCCGGGGACCACGGTGCGGTCGACCGGTGGCGGGCGCAGCAGGCGCTCGAGCTGACCCGCCTGCGGCGGCCCGACCTGCTGCCCGACGGCCAGTCACCGCCCGCGGGTTGACCGATCCGGGCGGGTGACCGTATCCTCGCCGGTCGCAGCGCATGCTGGCTGGTCCGACCGCGCTCGCCGACGTCTCCCTCCTGGCCCCCACGGCCGCGAGACACTCGGCAGCGACCTCTCCACCGCGCACGGTGCCCACTGCCGCGCCCGGCCGGTGCCCAGCCTGCCGCGCCATCCACTACACCGACGGGAAATGCCATGAACAAGGTCGACGTCGTCGAGAAGTCGCGTCTGCGCGACGATGTGCCCGACTTCGCGCCCGGGGACTCCGTGAAGGTCCACGTCCGCGTCGTCGAGGGCACCCGCTCCCGCATCCAGGTCTTCGAGGGCGTCGTCATCGCCCGCAAGAACGGCGGCCTGCGCGAGACCTTCACCGTCCGCAAGATCTCGTTCGGCGTCGGCGTCGAGCGCACCTTCCCGGTGCACAGCCCGGTCATCGAGACCATCGAGGTGACCCGCCGCGGCAAGGTCCGTCGCGCCAAGCTGTACTACCTGCGCGACCGCGTCGGCAAGAAGGCTCGCATCAAGGAGAAGCGCGAGGCCATCTGAGCCTCACGCTCCACACGATCCCGACGAGGGTGCCGCCGACCAGCGGCACCCTCGTTGCCTGTTCGAACGGGCCGTCGAGGCCGTCCCGGCCGCGCGGGCTTCCGACGGTAGGCTCGATGCTCAATGGCTGACCGCGACGACCTCCACGCCGACGGCGCCCCCGACGACAGCGCGGAGAACCTCTTCGGCGGTCCGGGGCGTCGCGCCGCCGTACCCGGGGACAGCACCCCGGATGCAGGCGTCCATCGGGCGGCCCAGCCGCCCCCGGCTGCGGCGGACCCGGCACCCGCGCACGACCGCGACGACACCCGGCACGGCCGCGGCGGTGGGGCCGGCTCGTTCTTCCGCGAGTTGCCGGTCCTGCTGTTGATCGCGTTCGTGCTCGCGTTCCTGCTGCGCACCTTCGTCCTGCAGGTGTTCTTCATCCCCTCGACGTCGATGGCGCCAACGCTCCAGATCGACGACCGGATCGTGGTCGAGAAGCTGACCTACCTCGCACGCGAACCCCGCCGCGGCGAGATCGTGGTGTTCGAGGGCGAGAACGGCCAGGACCTCTCCCTCGACCAGGGCACCGGCGCCCGGGTCGTGCGCGGGATCGGGCAGTTCCTCGGTGTGGTGCCGGCCAACGCCCGCGACTTCGTCAAGCGGGTCATCGGGGTGCAGGGCGACGAGATCGTCATCGAGGACGGCCGGGTGTTCGTCAACGGCCAGGCCATCGACGAGCCCTACGTGGTCTATCCCGACGCCTCCGACTACGGGCCGGTGGAGGTACCCGAGGGCCACCTGTTCTTCCTCGGTGACAACCGGCCCAACTCCTCCGACTCGCGCCGTGGCCTCGGGATGGTCCCCGCCGACGCGGTGGTCGGCCGCGCGGTGGTCATCCTGTGGCCAGTCGACAACGCCGGGCGCCTCACCGGCGTCCACCACGAGGTCCCGGAAGCCACGACCACCACCGACTGACGACAGGTCCGGACGCGCGCGGCTGGTGACCAGTCAGGCAGACGCAACCGATCGCACCCGTTGCCCGGGTGGAGGAACCAGCCGCTAGAAGAACGAGAGTTGGTTGCGGCTGGCGATGGGGGCCCAGCTGTGGCGGTGCAGACCGCACGGCCCGTGGGTGTGCAGCGCCTCGATGTGATCGGGCGAGGGATAGCCCTTGTTCGAGCCGAACCCGTACGCCGGGTAGCCCGGGTCGAACTCGGCCATCATGGCGTCGCGGGTGACCTTGGCCACGATCGAGGCGGCCGCGATCGACACCGACCGGCCGTCACCGCGGACCAGCCGCTCGTTGTGGGTGCCGTAGCCGGCGAGGAAGTCCCAGTTGCCGTCGAGCAGCAGCACGTCCGGGCGCAGCGGCAGGGCGTCGACGGCCCGTCTGGCAGCGCGGCGGCGGGCCTCGCTCAGTCCGACCCGATCCACCTCGTCGTTTCCGGCGTGGCCGATGCCGATGCCGAGTGCGACCTCGCGCACCCGCAAGGCCAGCCGTTCGCGCTCGGACGGTGGAATCACCTTCGAGTCGCGCAGCTTGTAGATGCGCCGATCGCGGGGCAGGACCACGGCGGCGTAGGTGACCGGGCCCGCCCAGGCACCGCAGCCGACCTCGTCGACGCCGCCGACGACTGCGCCGGCGTCCCAGTGGGGCCGCTCGTAGCGGACGCCGGGGATGGAGACACGGCGCTTGCGACGCGCCCTGGTGGGCGCCTCGGTCTGCTCCGGAGCGGTGGTCGTGGACACGGCCCGACCGTACCGAACCCGGCCGCGTCGCCAACGGCACCGGTCGTCTCAGCGACGTGCCGTGTGCGCCCGGGCCGGCCACTGCCAGGCCGGTACGCTGCCGAACTGGTGCGCCGCGCCGACCCCGACACCCTGCTGGGAGTGGCGAACGATGAACCCCGACGACCTCGACGCGTACGAGACCGACCTCGAACTGTCGCTCTACCGCGAGTACCGCGACGTCGTGCGCATGTTCAAGTACGTGGTCGAGACCGAACGACGCTTCTACCTGTGCAACGAGGTCGACGTCCGGCCCCACGAGGGCAAGGACCTGTGGTTCGAGTTGCGGCTCAACGACGCCTGGGTGTGGGACATGTACCGCCCCGCGCGGTTCATCAAGGAGGTCCGCGTGCTGACCTTCCGCGACGTCAACGTCGAGGAGTTGGTCCACGACGAGGCCGACGTGCCGCCCTTCGAGTGACGGAGCGACCATGGGCTTCAACGCCACCCGTCGCTACCGCGACGGCAAGAACCAGGACATCTGGCTGCTGGTCGTCGCGGTCGTGGTCATCGGTGCCGGCCTGCTGTGGGCTTTCGGCGTCTTCTGATCTTCTCTGCCGCCGGTTCCTCATCGAGTTGCCGCCGCTTCCTGGTCGACGGAGCGGGCAGCTGCTGGCTCGGCGGTTGCGAACTGGTCAGCGGCGGCGGCTCGTGCGCGGTTGGCTCGTCGGCGTCAGCGGTTCTCCACAGGTGTTGGGACATTGATCGGCGGGGGTGTCGCGGTGCGCTCGTAGCGTCGGGCCATGGACACCATCGAGCACTGCACCAAGACCCTGCCCCGTACCGCGCTGGACGGCGGGACACGCGCCCTCGGCCGGCTCGGCGAGGACCT
>JAGXST010000268.1 GCA_018335555.1 Actinomycetota bacterium
CGCGACAACGTGGTCAACACCTATCTCGACGTGGAGATCGGCGATGCGTCGATCCTGGCGGACTGGATCTACGTCTGCGACTTCGACCACCGCTTCGACCGGCTCGACGTGCCGATCAAGGACCAGGGCATCGTCAAGTCGCCGGTCCGCATCGGCGGCGACGTCTGGGTGGGGGAGAAGGCGTCGATCCTGCGCGGCGTCGACATCGGGCACGGCTCGGTGATCGCCAGCCACGCGCTGGTGAAGTCCGACATCCCACCGTTCTCGATCGCGGTCGGGATCCCGGCCCGCGTGGTGAAGTCGAGGTTGCCCGCCGGCATGGCGCCCGAAGAGGCGCTCGACCGGCTGCGCCGCGGACTGCCGATCCCCGGCGACCCGATCGGCTGACGGGCTAGCGTGGCGGGCATGAACACACACGCGCTGCTCACCGACGCCTTCCACCGCATCCCGGCGATGGTGCGCCGCCATGCGGAGGGGGCCGACGACCACCTGCTGCACACGCGACCCGGGCCCGACGCGAACACGCTGGCGTGGCTGTTGTGGCACACCATTCGCCAGGCCGACGCGCAGGTGGCAGCGCTGGCGGGCCGCGAACAGGTCTGGACCGCCGACGGCTTCGCTGACCGCTTCGACCTGCCGCTGGGTCGCGACGAGCACGGCTACGGCCACTCGCCCGAACAGGTCGCCGCCGTCCGGGTGGACGACCCGCACCAGCTGGTCGACTACCAGGACGCCGTCTCCACGATGGTCGACGACTACCTCGCCACGGCCGACGCCGACGAACTCGACCGTGTCGTCGACGACAGCTACGACCCGCCGGTCACCGCGGGGGTGCGGCTGGTCAGCGTCCTCGGCGACGCCATGCAGCACCTCGGCCAGGCCGGCTACGTCCGGGGCCTGCTCGAGCGATCCCGGTGACGACCACGATCGGGCTGATCGCGCCCGGCGAGATGGGTGCGGCCGTCGCCGCCGCCGTCACCGATCCGCGCGCACGTGTGGTCTGGGCCTCGCACGGCCGCAGCGACGACACGCGTCGCCGGGCGAGCGGGGCCGGCATCGAGGACGTCGGTGACCTCGCCGACCTCGTCACCGCCAGCGACGTGATGCTCTCCATCTGCCCGCCGCATGCCGCCGCCGAGGTGGCCGAGGAGGTCGCGGCCCACGGCTTCCGCGGCTGCTATGTCGACGCCAACGCCGTGTCGCCCGACACCGCACGCTCGATCGACGCCACCGTCGCACGCGGTGGCGCCGCCTACGTCGACGGCGGCATCGTGGGTGGCCCGCCACGGCAGCCCGGCACGACGCGGCTGTACCTGGCCGGCGACGACGCGATCGGCATCGCGGCGTTGTTCGCCGACGGGCCGCTCGAGGCGGTCGCACTGGACGGTGGCGTCCCCGCCGCCTCGGCACTCAAGATGGCGTACGCCGGCTGGACCAAGGGCAGCGCGGCCCTCCTGCTGTCGATCCGGGCACTCGCCGCCGCCGAGGGCGTCGAGGCCGACCTGCTGGCCGAGTGGACCCGATCCCTGCCCGACCTCGCCGGGCGCAGCGACCGGGCGGCGACCAGCGGCGGCCGCAAGGGTTGGCGCTGGGTGGGGGAGATGGACGAGATCGCGGCGAGCCTCGACGCGGCCGGTCTGCCCGGCGGGTTCCACGAGGCGGCGGCCGAGGTCTACCGCCGCCTGTCCCCGCTGCGCGACGCCACCGACGACACCACCGCCACGCGCGCCATCGAGGCGCTGCTGCACCCCGAGGAGCACTGAATGGAAGACGGTCACCACGGCCACGGCCACGGCCACGACCACGAGCACGGCGACGGTCAGGCCCCCGACCTGCACGACCCGCGCAGTTTCGACGAGCGCGCGTCGACCTGGGACGACGACCCGAAGAAGGTCGAGCGGGCCCGGCTCATCGCCGCGGCGATCCGCGAGGCGCTCCCCGTGACCGGCGAGATGCGCCTGCTCGAGTACGGCGCCGGGACCGGCCTGCTGGCACAGTTCCTGGCTCCGCATGTCGGCTCGCTCACCCTCGCCGACCCGTCCGAGGGCATGCGTGCGGTCATGCGGGACAAGGCCGAGCGCGGCGACCTGCCCGGGGCCGAGGTGGTCGACATCGACCTGGCCGACACGGCCCACTTCGACCTGGTGGTGTCGCTGATGGCGCTCCACCACGTTCCCGAACCGGACGCCGCACTGGTGCGTCTGGGCGCGGCGACCGAGTCGGGCGGTTGGATCGCGCTGGTCGACCTCGAGGCGGAGGACGGCTCGTTCCACGGCGAGGGCTTCGGCGGCCACCACGGGTTCGACCAGGAGCAGTTGCGGGGCTGGCTCTACGCCGCCGGCTACGGGCCCGTCAGCTTCTCCCGCGTGCACACCATGAGCAAGGGCGGCCGCGAGTATCCGCTGTTCCTCGCCGTCTCCCGACGGCAGGGCGTCGCCGACTGACCACCGAGGAGCACGACATGCCGCCACGTCCCCGCGTGCACCACGTCTCGGTCAGCGTCACCGACCTCGAGGCGTCGACCGATTTCTACCGGCGACTGCTCGACGCCGAGCAGGTCGGTGGGCGTGAGGGGCCGGCCTGGCGCAAGACCCTCATCGGCACCGACGGGTTCCTCCTGTCGCTGACGCAGCACGGGGCAACGGGCACCGGTGACCGCTTCGACGAGACCCGCCCCGGACTGGACCACCTCGGCATCGGCTGCGGGTCGCGGGAGGACCTCGACGCCTGGCTCGCGCACGTCGACGGGCTCGGGTTCGAGCGCTCGGAGGTCACCGAGGCGCCGCACGCGCACCTGTTCACCTGCCGCGACCCCGACGGCACGCCGGTCGAGTTCTACTGGCCCGTGGGCTGACCCACCTGGGGGTCGACGTCGTCGCCGGGTGGCCCCGCGGCGCGCATCGCCTCGAGCGTGCGTCGTGACCGCTCGCGCATGGCGAGGTCGTCGCTGCGCTCCTGCTCCTTGGCCCAGCGCATGAACAGGGTCGCGATGATGCCCCACAGCACGAAACCCCCGACGATGTTCATCACGATCCCGGCCGCCTGTTGGTCCTGGATCGCGTTGAAGCCGAGCCACAGCGGCGGCGCGAGTTCGTACAGCCCGTACAGCGGCAACGGGTTGAAGGTCAGGAACGCGGCCGGCACGAACATCAGCACGCTGCTCGCGAACAGGTAGAAGGCGCGGACCGGTTCCTGGATGGCGTTGCGTTCGGGCTCGCGGCGCAGGGCCGGCCACCACCAGATCAGCGCCGCCGTCACATGCAGGATGTCGATCGTGAACGACCCGAGTTGGCTCGGCTTGAGCGTGTCGACGACGCCGGGGACGTGGGTGGTGAACAGCACGGCGTTGAACACCAAAAGCGCGTTCGGCCACCGTGTGAGGGTGGACATGACCCGCTGGCGACGTGAGCCGAACGGCAGCCAGCGGTCCACCAGCCAGGTCGGGACACCAGTCAGCAGCAGCGGCGCGGCCACGAACGAGTAGACGATGTAACGGGCGATGCCGACGGTGGCGAGGTAGCCCGCACCGAGCTGGCCGATGGGCCACTCGGACACCAGGAACAGCGCCAGGACCCCGAGGCACCAGGCCCGCAGGCGCCGCCGCTCGAGCGGCTGGCCGGCCCGCCGGTGGGCGAGAACGTATCCCCCGATCAGGCCGCCCGCGACGAGCCAGACGCCGATGAACGGGGTGTAACGCCAGGTCCACACCTGGCCCGTCGACGAGCACCACCAGGCCACGTTGCTCACG
>JAGXST010000269.1 GCA_018335555.1 Actinomycetota bacterium
TCCTGCTGCAGGCGGCTCTCGATCAGGCGGGCGGTGAGCTTGTTGCCGCTGCGGCCGGCCAACGGCGAGGTGTTGACGCCCAGCGTCATGCCCAGGCTCGGCTCGTCGACGGTGATGACGGGCAACGGGCGCGGGTCGTTGGCGTCGGCGAGCGTCTCGCCGATGGTCACCTCGGCGATCCCGGCGACGGCGATCAGGTCGCCCGGCCCGGCCTCCTCGGCCGGGACGCGGTCGAGTGCGTCGGTGAGGTAG
The DNA here is from genome assembly GCA_018335555.1 of Actinomycetota bacterium. Classification (GTDB taxonomy): domain Bacteria; phylum Actinomycetota; class Nitriliruptoria; order Nitriliruptorales; family Nitriliruptoraceae; genus Egicoccus. The sequence continues at coordinate 253 of JAGXST010000269.1, forward strand.
AGCTCGGACAGCTTGACGTTCTCGATCGTCCCGTCGTGGCGGCACCAGGCGACGGTCTGGCCGCGCTTGACGGTGCCGTGCTGGATCCGGCACAGCGCCAGCCGGCCGACGTACTTCGACGAGTCGAGGTTGGTGACCAGCGCCTGGAACGGGTGGTCGGGGTCGTGCGTCGGTGCGGGCACGTGGTCCAGGATGGTCTGGAACAGCGGCAGCAGATCGGTGCCCGGCGTGTCCAGGTCGAGGGTCGCCGTGCCTTCCTTGGCCACCGTGTAGAGGACCGGCAGGTCGATCTGGGCGTCGTCGGCGCCGAGATCGATCAGCAGGTCCAGGGTTTCCTCGACGACCTCGGCGATGCGGGCATCCGGGCGGTCGATCTTGTTGACCACGACGATGACCGGGAGCTTGGCGGCCAGCGCCTTGCGCAGCACGAAGCGGGTCTGGGGGAGCGGGCCCTCGGACGCGTCGACGAGCAGCAGGGCACCGTCGACCATGGTCAGGGCTCGCTCGACCTCGCCGCCGAAGTCGGCGTGGCCGGGGGTGTCGACGACGTTGACGACCGTCGGCGGGGCACCGTTGATGCCCGGCAGCGAGATGGCCGTGTTCTTGGCCAGGATGGTGATGCCGCGTTCACGCTCGATGTCGTTGGAGTCCATGACGCGTTCGCCGACGTCCTGGTGCTCGCGGAAGGCACCGGACTGCCACAGCATGCCGTCGACCAGCGTGGTCTTGCCGTGGTCGACGTGGGCGATGATCGCGACGTTGCGCAGGTCGGAGCGGACAGCCAAGAGAGAACCCGAGCGTTCGAGGAGGACGAGGAATCCCCGGGGCGCCGGACGGGCGCGCACGACGCGGGGGAGACCAGCGTACCCGTGCAAGGGTCGGCGTCCCCCGGACGGGCCATGGCCGCGCCTGCCACCCTCACGGCAGGTACCACGGTGGTCCGAACGACGAGAGGGAGCAGCGTGGCCGCCGACACGGGGAGTTGGCAGACGTTCGAGTTCGCGTTCGCTGCGGCCTACCGCCCGGTCCTGCTCGCGTTCGGGGTCACGCCGGCGACGGCGAAGGTGGTCGTCGGCCCGCGGGAGCAGGGCGGTGCGCTCCGGACGCGCTTTGGGCCCTGGTTGCTCGACACCATGCTGGACAACGTCGCCGAGGTCGGTGTGGGTGGCCCGTACCGGGCACACCGCGTCATCGGACCCCGCCTGTCGCTGGCCGATCGCGGGGTCACGTTCGGGACCTCGACCGACGCCGGCGTCTGCGTGCGCTTCCACGAACCGGTCGGCGTGCTGTTCGGTCGCCGCCTGGTCCGCCATCCCGGCATGACCGTGACCGTGCAGGATCCGGACGGGTTCGCGCACCTGGTCCGGACACGCGCGGGACTGGCGTGATCAGCCCGTGGCGGCGTGTTCGCCGCTGACCTCGGGGAGTCGCAGGCCGACCGGGACGGCGACCAGGCCGAGCACGGCGAGGAACGCCAACGCGACCTCGGGGCCGAACGTGGCGAGTCCGGCGCTGACGCCCCCGGTGACCAGCAACAGCACGCCCATCGCAGCATTGGAGACGGCGACGTACTCGGTGCGACGGTTGCCCGAGGCGAGGTCTACGACGTAGGTCTTGCGGCCGATCCGGGTGCCGGTGTGGGCGAGCGCGAGCAGCAGGTAGGTCAGCGGATACAGCCAGGCGGATTCCCGCAGCGCGGCGACCTGGAGCATGCCGAGGAAGCCGAGCGTGACGGTGGTGGCGATCGTGGCCGCCGTGACCATGACCAGTCGGCTCGAGCGGTCCGCCGCGACCCCCCACACGCGCCCGCCGAACAGCGAGGCGAGCCCACTGCCCAACACGAACGGACCGAGGCCGGCGAGACCGGCCCCGCCCTCGCGACCGGCGAGCATGACCACGAACGGCGACGCGAGGGCCGACACGAGCAGGAGCGTGCGGGCGAGGACGAAATGGCGGAACGCGGCGTCGTCGCGCAGCAGGCGGGTCGCGGTCGCGACCGCGCCGGGCGCGCGCTCGGCCGGTTCGGTTCCGGCCGGTTCGTCGACGCGCGAGTACACCGCCGCGGCGAGCAGCCAGGTCAGCCCGCCTACCCCGATCAGCAGCGCGAGATGGCGCGGGTCGGCCTCGTCGCCCCCGAAGACCCGCAGTGCCAGTCCGAGCGTGACGGCGACCACGCCGGAGGCGACGGTGGCCCAGCCGGTGATCTGGCCGCGTCGTCCGGCAGGCACCGTGCGGCCGAGGACATCCTTCGACGCGATCGAGGTCAGTGACCGGGCCAACGCGAATCCCGCCAGCGCAGCGAGGATGAGCCAGCCCGCCAGGGCGCCACGGGTCGTGGCCGCGACCACGGCGATGACCGCGACGGCGGCGGCCTGCCCGATCGCGCCGGCGACCCAGACCCGCTTGCGCAACGGCCGTCGCCGCAGCCAGGGGACGAGGGCGGCCTGCGGCAACATCGACCCCGACTCGCGGACCGGTACGAGCAGTGCCGCGACGGCCGCCGGTGCGCCCAGCGCCGCCAGCAGCCACGCCAGCACCGTCTTGGCGTCGACGACGAGGTCGCCCGCACTCTGCAGGGCCAGTGCGCCGACCTGCCGGGCGGCGTTCGCGCGCACCGGCTCAGACCACCTGGTCGAGTCCCTCGGGATCCCAGGCGTGCTCGATCTGGCGTGCGGTCGCCACGGCCAGGTCACGGCCGGCGAAGCGGTCGACGAGGTGCAGCCCCAGCGCGAGGCCGCTGGACAATCCGGCGCCGGTGACGACGTCGCCGTCGTCGACCCACCGCTGGCCGGTGACGACCTCGCCGACGTCGTCGCGAGCGGCGAGCAGGTCGGCGTCCTCGTGATGGGTGGTCGCACGGCGGCCCCGCAGGACGCCGGCGGCCGCGAGCAGGAACGAGCCGGTGCAGACCGAGGCCGTCACCTCGCTGCGGGCCGCGAGACCGGCCACCGTGGCCACGAGCGCGTCGTCGCCGAGCGCGGCGTCGAGGTCGATCAGCCCCGGGACGACGACCAGGTCGAGGGGGCCGAGGTCCGCGACCGAGGTCTGCGCCCGCAGGCCGAGTCCACCGTAGGCCGCGAGCACGCGGTCGTCGGGCGCGACGGTGACCACCTCGAACGGTGCCTGACCGCCGCTGCGCATGGCCAGCCGGTTGGCGGTCAGCAGCACCTCGTAGGGCCCGCCGACGTCGAGCAGGTCGCAGCCGTCGAAAACGAGCAGGGCGGTACGTACGGGCATCGGGGGCTCGAAGCGGTCAGTCGCGGTCGGCGAGTTCGGGTGGGAAACCGCCGGTGGCGATCGGCCCCCAGCGGTCGATGGTCATGCGCAGCAGGCTCTTGCCCTGCTCGACCATGGCGCGCCGGTACTCGTCCCAGTCGGGGTGCTCGCCGGAGATCGAGCGGAAGTACTCGACCAGCGGCTCGACGGCGTCCGGAACATCGAGCACCTCGATGGTGCCGTCGAGTTGCACCCAGGGGCCGTTCCAGTCGTCGGAGAGCACGACCGCACTGGCCCGCGGGTCGCGACGCAGGTTGCGCGTCTTGGCCCGCTGCGGGTAGGTCGCCACGACGAGGCGGCCGTCGCCGTCCACCCCGGCCGCGACCGGCGAGGATTGCAGCGTTCCGTTGCGGCGGAAGCTGGTGAGCACGACGCGGTGCCGTGGCCGGACGAAGTCCAGCATGCGGTCGCGGTCGACGTGGTCGGTGGTCGCAATGGCTCGGCTCATGCCGCCAGCCTAAACCCGTCGGCGCCGATGCGGTCTTCCCCGTCCGAGCAGGCGGCCGGCGGCCCACCAGACGGCGCCGCAGGCGGTCATCGCCAGGACCAGATCCATGTCGTCCTCCCGGCCGCCCGTGACGTGGTGCGACCCGTCGACGACGCTACGCCGGGGGTGTGACGTGACCGTCGGCGTCAGATGCAGGGGCCGGTCTCACCCGGCGTGCGCGGGGCGGCCGAGACCGCCTCGAGTTCGCTGAGCGCGAGTGCGAAGGCCGCGGTCGGGTTGTCCGGGCTGATCGCGAACACGACCCCGTTCACCCGCCCCTCGACGTCGATGACCGGCGAGCCGGAGTCGCCCTGCTGCAGCGCAGACGACAGGAACAGCACGTCACGTTCGGTGCGGTCGCGGCCGTAGATGTCCCGCCCGATCGCGGTGCGCTGGTCGTCGATGCGCGTCGGAGCCACCCGGGGGGTGTCCTGACCACCCGGATACCCGATCACGGCACCGTCGGCACCCATCTCGGGGGGCGCGGTCTCGAGCGGCTGCTGACCGAGGCCCGCGACCTCGAGGATGGCCAGGTCACGGTCGGGATCGAACACGACCACGGTGGCCTGCAGGCGCTCGCCGTCGGGGCGTTTGACGTGGACCTGCTCGGCGCCGGCGACGACGTGGGCGTTGGTGACCACCGTGTTCTCGGCGAACGCGAACCCGGAGCCCTCGTAGCGGCGGTTGCAGCCGTCGGCCTCGACGTTCACCGTCGCGGCCGTGGCCCGGTCCACGACGTCCTGGGGGACCGGGATCTCCTCGGGCGGTGGTCCGGTCACCGGGGCCGGCTGCAGGTCGGCGAAGACCTCGGGGAACCGGCTGGTGTCGACCAGGCTGCGCAGGGCCCGTACGGCGTCCGGCGGGTCGGGAGTGGTGCGTTCGAGCGTCGCGGCGAGCGTCGAGTTGCGCACCTGGCGCGAGACCTCGCCGGGGACCTGGCTGGCGGCCGGGAGCAGGAACCAGAGCACGGCCGTCATGACGAGGGCGCCGGCGACGGCACCGAGCACACGGTCGATGCCCGACAGCGGGCTGGCCGCGATGGTGCGCCGGGCCCGCAGGCCGACCGCCTGGAACAGCGACGCGACCACCGTCACCGTGATGGCGAGCACGACGAGGCCGACGAACAGGCGGAGGCCGGGTTCGCCGCCCTCGACCAGGGAAAGTGCCGTCGGGACGGTCCAGGTCGCGAGGGCCACGCCGAAGGCCAGCCCGATCCACGAGGCCGCCCGCGCGACCAGTCCGAGCCGCAGTCCACCGCCGATGGCGATCACCACCAGCAGCACGAGCAGGACGTCGAGCAGGTTCACGAGGGCGCACCGTAGCCGTCAACGACGACGGCGCCCGCACCGCGGACGCCGTCGAGGTGGTCGAGGATCAGTTGGTGAACGCGGTGCGGCGCGCCTCGCGCTCGAGGTACTCGGTCAGTCGGGTGTGCAGTTTGGCGGCGGACAGTTCGGACTGCGGGTGGTGGCCACCTCGTCGCGCGATCCACAGCGGGCGGGCGTCGCCCTGCCAGGTCGCGGTCTCGTCGACGCTGAACTGCCACCCCGGGAACTCCGAGCGCAGCCAGTCGATGGTCACCACCTCGGGCTCGGCCGTGAGCGTGGAGCCGGTCTGCTCGGCTGTGGCCGTGGCGTGTGTCGCGTCGGTCACGTCGGAACCTTCCATGGCGAGGGGCGGGTGGTGGGCGTCGCGTCGTTCCCCCGTTGTTCGTAGGTAACGAGCCAGCGGGGCGGTCGTCATCGTGGAAAGGGTGACCGGAGGGCCGTGGCCGCACGCGACGCAGGTCCACGTACAACGTTCCAAGGGAGGGTCTCGCTTCCCGAAGGGAGGCACCCCTGAGCCGACCCGACGCAGACCGTCTACGCTGGACGGCTGTCTGTCGTCGAGGAGGCGTGCTTGGCCGAGCGTGCGCAATTGACGTTCGTGCCGGGTTCGCTGGCGCCAGCCGGTGGCGTGTTCGCGGTCTGGTGGCCTGCCGGGCCGGCGGGGGCCGGTGCCGCCGGCGACGCACTGCTGGACGCCACCAGGGCGCTCGACCTGCCCGAGGGTGAACCCGGCGAATTGCCCACGGTCGACCTCGTCGACGGCTCGGTGGCGTCGCGTGATCGCGCGGCCCGTCTCGTCCCGCTGCTGCCGGCGGTCCGTCGCCTGGCGGCGATGCCGCCGGGGCCGGACTGGCCGGCCTGGTCGCGCCCGTCGGCTTCGGTGCTGGCATGGAGCGTGGCGGCCAAGCTCGCCCTCGAACTGGTCGCCGCCGGCCGGCTGCTGCCCGGGTTCCGGGCCGGCGACCATCCGAGCACGGGGATCGCGTCGTGGCAGATCGCGGCGCCCTCGGACACCCGGCTGGCGCAGCTCGCCGCGATGCTGCCGCTGGCGGCGCACGCCGTACGACGTCCCTCGGGGCAGCTGTGGCGGCCGGCCGAGGCCGTCACCGCGTTCGTCGACGGCGTTGCCGATGCCTGTGCGCGCGAGGGGCGACGCCCCGAACTCGACCCGAGACGCCGGGGCCCGCGCCGCCCGTGGCAGGAGATGTGGGCGGACGCGCTGGCCGGCAGCGACCCGACGGTCGGGCACC
>JAGXST010000270.1 GCA_018335555.1 Actinomycetota bacterium
CGGGTGCCCGACACCGGCCCGCGCTTCCCGGTCCGGCTGCCCCAGACCGGCGGTGTCGCCCGTCCGTGGGCCTACCTCAAGATCGCCTCCGGCTGCGACCGCGTCTGCACCTTCTGCGCCATCCCGTCGTTCCGCGGCCGGTTCCGCAGCCGCCCGCTCGACGAACTGCTGGCCGAGGCCGCCTGGCTGGTCGAGGGCGGCGCCCGCGAACTGGTGCTGGTCAGCGAGAACACCACCTCGTGGGGCAAGGACCTCGAGGGCGGCCGCAAGCTGCAGCCGACACTGCTGCGCGAACTGTCGGCGATCGACGGCCTCGACCGGATCCGGCTGATGTACCTGCAGCCCGCCGAGCTGACCCTGCCGCTGCTCGAGACGATGGCCGAGCTGCCCAAGGTCGCGTCCTACTTCGACCTGTCGCTGCAGCACGTCTCGGGCCCGGTCGTGAAGGCGATGGCCCGTTCCGGTGACCCGGAGAAGTTCGGCGCGATGATCGAACGCATCCGCGACCTCGACCCGCACGCGGTGTTCCGGTCCAACTTCATCCTCGGCTTTCCCGGCGAGACCGACGACGACGTCAAGGCCCTCGAGACGTTCCTCGAGACCCACCTGCTCGACTGGGTCGGGCTGTTCCCGTTCAGCCTCGAGGACGGCACCCCGTCCGCCGGGTTCGACGAGCAGGTCCCCGAGGACGTGGCCCAGGACCGGCTGCTGCGCGTCGGCGAGTTGCAGGAACGGCTCGCCGACGAGGCCGCCCGGCGGTTCGTCGGCCGCCACCTCGACGTCATCGTGCAGGAGCACGACGCCGAGGCCGGACTGACCCTGGCGCGCTCGTACCGCGAGGCGCCCGACACCGACGGCGAGATCGAGATCGTCGAGGCCGACGGGCGTCCGGCGACGCTGGCGGTCGGGCAGCACGTCCGCGTCGAGGTGGTCGACACGGTCGGCGTCGACCTGCTCGCCCGCCTGCCCGGCGCGGTGGGGGCCGGAGACGGCGCGGCGTGACCGCCTGGCTCGGAGGCGACGACGACGGACCGCCCGAGGCGGTGCCGCTGGCGGAGTTGCGCGAGGACGAACCGCACTGGTTCAACCTGCCCAACCTGCTGACGTTCCTGCGGGTCCTGCTGGTCCCGGTGATCCTGTGGTTGGTGGCCATCGACGAGCCGGGCGACACCGCGCGGTGGTGGGCGTTCGGCGTGTTCGTGTTCGCCGCCGCGACCGACTCGATCGACGGGTGGGCGGCCCGGCGCTGGAACGGCGTCACCCGATGGGGGCAGTTGGCCGACCCGATCGCCGACAAGATGTTGATCATCGGTTCGCTGGCCAGCCTCGCGTACGTCGGCGACCTTCCCTGGTGGGCGGTCAACGTCATCGTGGCCCGCGAACTGGCCGTCACCCTGCTGCGGGTCCGACTCATCCGGCGACTCGACCTGGTCATGCCGGCCAGCAACTGGGGCAAGGCGAAGACGTTGTCGCAGGTGGTGGCCATCGCCGCCTACCTCTCACCGGGCGTCCGCGAGGCCGTGGCCGAGCCCTTGCTCCACCTCGCCGTCGCCCTGACGATCTGGTCCGGCATCGAGTACGCGTTCCGCGCCGGTCGGATCGCACGTGCAACGACCAAGGAGCCACGTTGAGCAGCCAGGACGCAGGCACGGTCGACGGCGTCGAGATCCGGGCCGCGGGTGACGTCGCCCGCGCCGCGATCGTCTCGGTCGGCAGCGAACTGCTGCTCGGCGACCTCACCGACACCAACGCCACCTGGCTGTCCTCGCAGTTGCGTGACATCGGCGTCGAGGTGCTCCACCACGTCGCCGTGCGCGACGACACCGAGGAGTTCGTCGACGTCCTGCACTGGTTGGCCGAGCGGGTCGAGATCATCATCTGCGGGGGCGGGCTCGGACCCACGTCCGACGACCGCACCCGCGAGGCGGTCGCCGCGGCTGCCGGGGTGTCGGTCGTGCACCACGACGACCTCGAGGAACAGATCCTGCAGCGCTTCGCGAAGATGGGCCGGGCGATGCCGCCGCAGAACGCGAGGCAGGCCGGCATCCCCGCAGGCGCACGTCCCTTCGCTCCGGTCGGTACCGCGCCCGGGTTCGCGCTGACCATCGCCTCGCCCGGTCCGGTCCGGGTGTATGCGCTCCCCGGGGTCCCGTGGGAGCTGCGCGAGTTGTTCCACCGCGATGTGGCGCCCGAGGTGCAGGCGATCGCCGGACCCCGCGCGACCGTCACCCGGGTCGTCCACGTCGTCGGCCGGGGCGAGTCCGACGTCGCCCAGGTCGTCGAACCGCTCGTGGCCGACAACGACGCGGTCGAGTTGTCGTTCCTCGCCCGTTCGCACGAGATCCAGGTCCGACTGACAGTCAGCGACCGTGATCCCGACAAGGCGCGTGCCGCCTCCGAACCGCTCCTCGCAGAGGTCATCGAGGCCCTCGGCGCCGCGGTGGCCGGGATCGACGAGGAACAACTCGAGGACGTGGTGCTGCGCCTGCTCGGTGCCGCCGACGAGACCGTGGCGACCGCCGAATCGGCGACCGCCGGCGACATCGCCGGCAGGCTCGGTGCGATCCCCGGCGCATCGCACGGACTGCTCGGCGGGATGGTGGTGTACGACACCGACGTCAAGCACGAGGTGCTCGGCGTCGACCGTGCGCTGCTCGACGAGCACGGGCCCGTCAGCGAAGCGGTCACCCGCGAACTCGCCCGACTCGCGCGCGAGAGGTTCGGGGCCGACTGGGGGATCGGGGTGACCGGTTGCGCCGGACCCGAACCCCAGAACGGTCAGCCGGTCGGCACGACGTTCTGGGCGCTGGCCCATCCCGACGGCCACGTCGAGGTGCACGGCCGGCTGATGCCCGGCGACCGCGGCCAGGTCATCAAGCGGCTCGGCAGCGCTGCGTTGGACCTGCTGCGCCGTCGCCTGCAGGAGCGCTGACGCGCAGGTGCGCCTGTTCGTCGCCCTGCCGATCCCGGCCACGCTGCGCAGCGCTGCGGCCGAGGTGGTCGGTCCGTTGCGCGCGGGCGCCGGCGAGGGGTTGCGTTGGTCGGACCCGGCCGGCTGGCACGTCACCCTCGCCTTCCTCGGCGAGGTCGCCCCGGAGCGATGCGGTGAGGCCGCTGCGGTCGTGGACGCGGTGGCGGCGTCGGCCGGACCGATGGCGATGCGATCGGGTGGCGCGGGTCGGTTCGGGCGCGGCGTGCTGTGGCTGGGCGTCGACAGCGAGCCGCCGGGGCTGGTCGCCGACCTCGGTGAGGCGGTCCAGGCCGGTATCGAGACGGCCGGCCTCCCCGTCGAGCGGCGCCCCGTGCAGCCCCATGTCACGCTTGCCCGGGGCGGCAGGGGAGTGGTGACCTCGTCGCTGGTCGCGGCGGTCGAGGTCCCCGAGACGGCCTGGGCGGCGGATCGGATCGAGCTGTGGTCGTCGCGCCTCGGTGGCGGGCCGGCGCGCTACACGGTCGAGCACACCGCACCGCTGCAGCCCTGAGGCATGCACAAGGGCCGGTGGCTTGAAGCCACCGGCCCTTGCCGACCCACCCTTGGGGAGTGGTCGCCCGAACGCGTGGTCCGGGCTGGGTGTGCGATCGTCAGGCGATCGCGAGCTTGCGCAGCTTGAGGGTGACCAGGCCGAGACCGACCATGATGACCCCGACCGCGAGGGCGAAGGCGGAGAAGGCGTAGGACAGGATCCCCAGGCCCAGCACGGTGGTCAGTGCGGTGGCGTTGATCCAGCTCATGCGGGCGGCGTTTTCGACCATGACCGGCTCACCGGCTTCGTCGAGGACGGGCTGGCCGGCTTCGTCGACTGCGGGGATCTGGCGTTCCATCTCGGCGTAGCGCAGGCCGCCGGTGCGGTCGAGCTGGTGGGTGGTGATGATGTCGGACTGGGCCCACAGCGACAGCGGTCCGCG
>JAGXST010000271.1 GCA_018335555.1 Actinomycetota bacterium
CCCGCCTGCCGGCCCGCCACGAACGTGACCTCGACCGGCTCGTGCCCCCGACCGTGCAAGTTCCGTCCGGGTCACACGTGCGCGTCGACTACGACGGCGAGCGACCCGTCCTCGCCGTCCGACTGCAGGAGATGTTCGGCGCCTCGGCCACGCCGGCCGTGCTGGACGGTCGCCTGCCGGTGTTGCTGCACCTGCTCTCGCCCGCGCGACGACCGGTGCAGATCACCGACGACCTCGCCGGCTTCTGGGACCGTGCGTACCCGCAGGTGCGTGCCGAACTGCGCGGGCGCTACCCGAAACACGCCTGGCCCGAGGACCCCCGCACCGCCCAGCCTCTCCGCGGCACCAGACGCCGATGATCGCTACCCGTCACCGGTGAGGGCGTCGAGGACATGGGGGGCGGTGCGGCGGCAGATCGCGACGACGTCGGCGAAACCGTCGGCCGCCCCGCCGTACGGGTCGGGCACGTCGAGGTCGTCACCGGCGGCGGGGTCGAATTCGCGGAAGCGACGGATGGGCGTCTCGACGCCGGCGAGGGCCGCCATGCGCCGAAGGTCGGCGAGGTTGTGCCGGTCCATGGCGACCACCAGGTCGGCCCAGGCGAGGTCGTCGGGGCCGACCTGTGCCCCCGAACCGTCGACGGTCAGTCCGACCTCGGCAGCGGCCGCCACCATCGGGGGGTTCGGGGGCGCGCCGACGTGCCAGTCGCCGGTGCCGGCCGAGCGGACCTCGATGTCGACGCCGCGTTGGGCGGCTGCCTCGCGCAGCGCGGCCTCGGCCGTGGGGGACCGGCAGATGTTGCCGAGGCACACGGTCAGGACGCGCAGCGGACGGGTCGGCATCACGAACCTCCGAAGCCGCCGGCGTCGCGACCGAGGAGCACCGTGACCCCGGTGACGTCACTGGTCGCCTCGATCGGGGCACCACCCGGGACCTCGCCGGCAACCAGCCTGGCCTGCGCTTCGGCGCCGGGCGGGTGCTGCACGACCGTCCGGTCCGTCAGTTCGGCGTTGCCGACCTCGACCACCTCGTAGCCGCGGCCGGTGAGCAGATCGCGTACCTGCCCGGCGAGCCCGGCGACGCCTGCGCCGTTGAGCACCCTGACCGACACGTCCCCGGGCTCGAGCGCGACCGGTTCGGTGTCGAACACGCTGCCGTCACGGAAACCGGCGAAGATGGCCTCGGCCTCCGCCTGCCGGACATAGAGCACGTCCGCGCCGCCCGAGGTCCTGCCGGGGTCGGCGGGCACCACGTGGGTCGAGGCCTGCCCGGCGGCCAGGCCGCGCCCGCCCCAGGCGAGCCGGGCCAGGGGAATCATGCCCATGCCGCGGTCGGTCGCGACGGCGTCGCCGACCTCGTTGGACAGGTCGATGAGCCGGGACGGGTTGAGCAGCGTCGAGGGCTGTGCGATCTCGCTGGCGAGGGCGCGCATGAACACCTGCTGGCGACCGATGCGACCGAAGTCGTCGTCGATCTTCCGGACGCGGACGTAGCCGAGCGCGTCCCTGCCGTCGAGGGTCTGGCAGCCCGCCGGCAGGTCGATGCCGGCATCACGGTCGCTGATCGCGTTCTCGAGGCACAACTCCACCCCACCGATGGCGTCGACCACGTCACGGAAGCCACCGAAGGTGACCTCCACGTAGTGGTGCACCGGGATACCGGAGAGGTCGCGCACCGTCTGGACGAGGCATCCCGGACCGTCGATCTGCACGGCGGCGTTGATCCGCCCCTCGGAACCGTCGCAGCGCCGCACCATCAGGTCCCGCGGGAACGCCAGCAGGGCCGCGTTGCCGCCCTTGACGCTGAGCAGGAAGATCGTGTCGGTGCGCTCGCCCTCGGCGCTGCCGGTGCTGAGTTCGTTGCGCTCCTCGCGGGTGAGGTCGGCGCGGCTGTCGGAGCCGACCACGAGCACGTGCAGCGGCGACCCCGAACCGGCCAGGTTGTCGACCTCGATCTTCGGGATCCGCGAGGTGATCCAGGCGGCGAGCAGCATCGCGGCGAGCAGGGCGATCAACAGCAGGGCGGCGAGGGTGCGCACGACCGGCGGCCGGCGCCGTCGCTTCGCACGGCCGCGCACGCGAGGGCCCCACTCCTGGTCGACGTCGGTACTCACACCTGCTCCTGGTAGCTGACCCCCCGCACGAGGCGGGGGAGTGTGGCACGTCCGTCGTGTTCGGTCGTGCACGTGTCCCGGCAGCGCATCCCGCGGCTGTGACGCTAGGTCACCGGGTCACGCGGTGACCAACTCGGCGGGCAGGTGTTCGACGTCGCTGAAGTACTGCAGGCTGAAGATGTGGCCGCTCCCGATCGGGGCCGTGCGGAGCACCGTCAGCGACGCGTGGTCCGACGCGAAGCGCTCCCACTCCCATGGCTGCGGTTCGAGGCCGAGCAGGTGGCCGAGCACGACGCTGTTGGTACCTGCATGGGCGACCATGACCACGCGTTCGGGCAGCCGGTCGGGGAGTTGCCAGAACCCGTGCTGGTCCCTTTCGAGCCCGAGGTCCGCCAACTCGCCGTCGAGTCCGGCGGTGACCCTGGCATGGAAGTCCCCGAAGCTCTCGCCGCCAGGGATCCCCTGCCACCAGTCCTCGCGGCTGCGCACGCGGGCCTCACGGAAGGTGCGGTCGACCTCCTCCTGGGGCGTGCCCTCCCAGTGCGCGGGCATGTGGATCTCGTGCAGCCACTCGCGCTCCTCCAGCGCCACGGCCGGCCGTAGCTCGCCGAGCGGCGCGGCCGTTTCCCGCGCGCGCGTGGCGGTCGAGACCAGGAGCCGGTCGAACGCGCGCTCCGCCAGGCGGCCGGCGGCCAGTTGCGCCTGTCTGCGGCCGCGTTCGGTCAACCCGGGGTCGACCCGGGCCGTACGGTCCCGCGACCACTCGGGCTGGGCGTGTCTGACGAGGACGAGTTCCATGACCGTGACGCTATCGGGCCGGGCCGCCGGGCCGATCCTGACGACAAGCCCCCTCGGCCGACCGGGGGTGGGCGACTCGTCGGCACACCACCCGTTGCAAGGCACGCACGTGCTGGTTCCGCGCCACCCCGACCGTCTGGACCGGGTCACACGTTCCGCGACGCGCCTGTTCGGCGCGCCGTTCGCGATGGTGAGTCTCGGCGATGACGCTCGACAGCGGCCGATCTCGACCATCGCCGCCGAGGCCCCGTCCGTGGCCGCCGAGCTGACGTGGCTGGCCGGGGTCGTCGCCACGGCCGGACCGTTCGAGGTGGCCGACCTCGACCTCGACCCGCGGTTCGGCGCCCGGTCGACGGTTGCGGGCGGGCAACGGATCCGCGCCTACGCCGGCACACCCCTCCATGGTGGCGACGGCCGGGTCGTGGGCACGCTGGGAGTCGGCGACGTCCGTCCGCGGGTGTGCTTTCCGGCGCCGCCGGTACCGCTGGCGGACCTCGCCGGCTGGGTCGAGGCGGAACTCGCCCGGGCCGACGACCTCGCGAGCGCCCTCGAACGGATGAAGGACGAGTTCCTGGCCACCGTGAGCCACGAGCTGCGGACCCCGCTCACCTCGGTCAAGGGCGCCCTGTCGCTGGCGCTGGCCGGCGTCATGGGCGACATGGACGACGACGTCCGCACGCTGCTCGAGGTCGGGCTCGAGAACACCGATCGGCTCGTGCGGCTGGTCAGCGACATCCTCGACCTCGAACGCCTGCTCGGCGGCCAACTCCCGCTCTCGCCGACGGACACCGACGCCGGGGCCCTGGTGGCGGCGGCGATCGACTCGGTCCGCACGGCGGCCGACGCGGCCGGGGTGATCGTGGACGTCG
>JAGXST010000272.1 GCA_018335555.1 Actinomycetota bacterium
GTGGCCCAACAGCTCCACCGCGTCCAACGTCGCTCTCCTCGACGCGGTCACGCTAGTCCTCCGGACAGCGGTCGCGCATCCGGCCGCGGGCGTGGCCGGTCCTATGCTCGCCCGGCCCCGGCAAGTCGTGGCAGAACCCTGCCACGCGCGACAAGGAACCGGCAACCTGTGATCCACGTCTTCCTCGGCACCAAGGCCCAGTACATCAAGACGGCCCCGCTGCTGCGCCTGCTCGACGCGCGCGGCATCGAGTACCGCCTGATCGACTCGGGCCAGCACGCCGCGCTGTCGGTCGGTCTGCGCGAGGAGTTGGGCGTGCGCCATCCCGACCACGTGCTGGCCAGCGGCGTGGACATCACCTCGATCCCGCAGGCGGCGGTGTGGGCGGCCAAGCTGTTCGCCCGCCTGCTCGACGGCCGCAAGTTGCGCCGCGAGGTGTTCGGCGGCCACGGCGGGGTGTGCGTGGTGCATGGCGACACGCCCTCGACGCTGCTGTCGACGCTGATGGCCCGCCGCGCCGGCCTGCAGGTCGCCCACCTCGAGGCGGGGTTGAGGTCCAAGCACCTGCTGCACCCGTTCCCGGAGGAGTTGATCCGGGTCGTGGTCATGCGCGTCGCGCACCTGCTGTTCGCCCCCGACGCCGAGGCGGTCGCCAACCTGCGCAGGATGAAGATCAGCGGCAGGGTCGTGCCGCTGCCCGGCAACACCGTCGCCGAGGCCCTCGCCCACGAACTCGACGGCCCGCAGACGGCTCTCGAGCCTGCCGACCCCGAACCTGAAGTCGAGGTCGAGGGTCCCGTGATCGTGACGATGCACCGGGTGGAGAACCTCAACCGCCGCGAACGCGTCGAGGCACTGGTCGCCACGGTGGAGCGGATCGCCGCGTCCCGGCCGGTCCGCTTCGTCCAGCACGGTCCGACGATCGACACGCTGCGCAAGCGCGGCCTCGACGCCCGCCTGCGCGCCGCCGGCGTCGACCTGGTCCCGCTCGCGCCCCACGGGCGGTTCGTCGCGATGCTGGCGGCTGCGCCGTTCGTGATCACCGACGGCGGCTCGATCCAGGAGGAGTGCGCGCTGCTGGGTGTGCCGACCCTGCTGTGGCGCGCCGCCACCGAACGTCCCGACGGCGTCGGCGCCAACATCGTCGTCTCCGGCTACGACCGTGCCACCGTGGACCGCTTCCTCGCCGACCCCGAGGCGCTGCGCCGCGACGCCACGAAGGAGCGCGTCAAGCCGTCCGAGGTCGTGCTCGACCACCTGCTCGAGTACGCCTGACAAGCGTACGCCTGGCAAGCGCGGGCCGACCGCGGCCGGGCGGCTCAGCGCAAGCCGAAGGCCAATGCGGCGATGGTCACCAGGGCGGCCAGTTGCGACCACACCAGCGTGCGGGTCTGGGTGTTGACGGCGTCGCTGATCCGGCGCTCGAACGTGGCGCTGATCCGGTTCACCGCGGACTCGAGCCGCTCGTCGGCCCGGGCGAACCCGTCGTCCATGCGCTGCTCGAGCGCGTCGAACCGCGCGTCGACGGCCGCGAACCTCGCATCCACGGATGCGAAGCCGGCATCGAGGTCGGCCCGGGTCGCGACCTCGTGGCCCGCAGGGGTGAGCAGATCGAACAAGGTCTGCGCTGCCTCCTCGCCCCACGCTGCAGCAATCTGGTTGTGCAACGCGACGCGCCGCTGTTCTTCCACCGGCATGGTGGCATCGCCTCCCCTCGTTGGCAACGTTCACGTGGCCTGGGCGACGTTCTCGCGGCCTGCTCGAGCGTCACGAGTGGACCGCCTCGACTCCCGTCATGGGACCCCTCGGTCGTCATGGCGGATCACCTCGACTGGGCGGTCGACGTGGCGGCTTGTCGGGGTGGTGCAGCACCGGTCGGCCGTCGAACCAGGTGACCGTCCAGCCGCGCCGGTCGAGCCGGTCGTGGTGGTAGCTGCAGCCGAGTGCCGCGGTCTTGATCGTGAGCCGGCCCTGGAACCGGTACGGCACCCCGAGGTGCATGACCTGGCACCACTGCGGCTTCTGGTCGCAGCCGTCGGCGATGCAGCCGCCGTCACGGTCGACGATGCCGCGGTAGACGCCGGCGGGGACGGTGCGCACGCCTTCGGATGCCTCGGTGGGCACCCCGCGGGCGTCGTGCACCAGGCGGCAGACCGTGCTGTCGTCGAAGACGTCCTCCACCTCGTCGAACGGCAGCGGTCCGGACCACACCGTGTCCGCCGTGCCCCGGCTGCGGGCGACCGACTCCTCGCTGACGGTCACCACCACGTGTGGCCGCACACCGTGCTGGCGCGGCGCAGCGGCCGAGGCCAGTGCGGCCTCGGCCATAGCGACCACCGCGTCGGCGGTCGCCTGCTCGGGGGTGCGGTGCTCGCCGGGGGAGTCCGGCCGGCGGAACGCGTGCACCGCGGTCGCCACCGTCTCGCCCGCGATCCCGGGCAGGCGGGCGAACAGTTGCTGGTAGCCGTCCGGCGTGAGGCTCAGCCGCGCCGAGCGGCGTTGACGCCGGGCCCGGGCCGCTTCCTCGGCCGCCGTGTTGTCGAGTTCGATCAGCCGGCCACGCGCGTACTTGCCGAGCTCGACCGGGTTCATGCGCCGCGCGGCCTCGGTGAGTTCGGCGTCGAGCTCGGCCATCCGCCGCGCGTCGGCGACGTGCTGCAGGCAGTCGGCGATGACCTCGGCGTGGCGTTGGCTGATCGACCCCTCGGCGAACGCGGCGCGCGCCACCGGCGCGTCGGCCAGGCGCTTGTCGAGTTGCTGGGCCTGCTTGACCTCGCCGTGGGTGAGGCCGAGATCCCCGGCGAGGTCGTTACGAAGTTGACGAGCAGCCTGCTCGCCGGCGCGCGGGTTGTCGGGGCGGGCCGTGCGAGCCCGCGCGGCGTCGCGACGGCTCAGCGCGGACATCACCGCGGACCTTCGGGCATCGAGCCGGTTGCGCGTCCGCGTGAGCAGTTGGAGTTCGTCGCGCAGCGTCCCGTCGTCGACCTCGTCGATGTCGCGCGTGACCACGGCCGTCACGGCGACCTCGAGGTCGTGCGCCACCTCGCGCACCGCGTCGCGGCCCGCGTCCGTACCGCCGTCCGCACCGCGGCGTGCACCGCCGTCCGCACCACCATCCGCAGCGTCCGGATCACCGGTGGCGTGCCATGCGCCATGCGCCTCGGCGGCCAGGGCGGGCCACGCCGAGCGACGCTGCAGCACGCGGTGCCTCACGACGACTCACTCCGAATGTAGGTTCGATTCACCTGGACCTGGCACACCATGCCACCCGCCTGCGACACCGACAACGACAACCGCCCCAGGCCTGGGGAAAAGCTGCCGTGCTGCGTGGCGCCGACCGGTCCGACGATCAGCTACGCCACGGATTGACCACCTCGAGCTCGTCGAATCGGACGAAGTCACGTTCGTTGCGGGTGACGACGGCCATCCCCCGGACCAGCGCCGTCGCACCGATCAGAGCATCACGAAAGGGGGCAGGATCGGGGACATGCAGTGCAGCCGCTCGCCGGGCAACCTCCTCGTCGACGGCCAACACGCGGTCCCTGAATGCCGCCGTCACGCCCTCATCGAGCCACTGCCGCAGCAGCGCACCTTTCCGGGCGTCAGCCCGCATGGCCAGCAGCACGCCGTACTCGAGTTCGTGCATCGTGACGGCAGAGACGAACAGTTCCTCGTTGCGTGTCTCGGACACCCAGTCCGCCACCTTCGGGTCTGCTTTCCCCGAGCGGACCTTGCGCAACTCCGAGATCACGTTGGTGTCGAGCACGTACATCAGCCAGGCCGATCCTCAGGTGAACTCGGCGGGCCGTGCCGGCTCATCGAAGCGAGCCTCGGGGAGGTCGACGTCTTCGACGCCGGCGGGCTCGCCGAGGCGGTCCGTGATCGGTCGCTCGCCCAGCAGCCGCGCATAGTCGTCGTAGGTCAGCAGCACGTGGGCTGGGCGCCCGCGATCGGTGATGTAGACCGGTCCGCGTGTCGCCGCCTGCTTCGCGCGGCTCGTGTGCTGGTTGAAGTCCCGGCTGGTGATCCGCGTGGCCATGACTCCCTCCTCGATAAGTAGTTACGTTGCTACATTATCTGGATGCAACCGGGCGCGCCACCTGTGCGTCGAGGTGGTGGCGGCACCGCTCGCGCACGAGCGGCCACGAGTTCCACGTCCCTCCTGGTCGAGCGTCCAACGCACTGATACGGGTCCATCGCTCGCGTTGGACGCGAAAGAGGCCGATGATGCAACCGCTTGCGCAGATGGCCCCGACAACTACGCTGAACACGGTTCCGGGGGCGAGCGGACCACTGAGGGCAAGCCCGACGACACGAGCGGACGGGGGAACGTGATCGGCGAAGGCTTCGAGGCCGTGCTGGCAGCAGCACGTCGCGGGGAGGAGTCGGCCTGGCGCCGCTTCTACCTCGAGCTTCAGCCTGCGCTGGTCGGCTACCTGCGTGGTCGCGGTTGTGCGGCACCGGAGGACGTGGCGTCGGAGACGCTGCTGCAGGTCGTGCGTGACCTGCGCCGCTTCACCGGCACGGAGGACAACTTCCGAAGCTGGGTGTTCTCCATCGCCCACCACCGCATGATCGACGCGGCCCGCCGCGACAAGGCCCGCCCGTCGCAGCCGGCCGAGGTCGAGGTGCTCGAGGCCGGCCTGGCGCCCGCACGGATCGACGAGGCCGTGCTGTCGGGCCTCGGTGGCGCGGAACTCGAACACCTGCTGTCGGCGTGCACGTCGGACCAACGTGACGTGATGCTGCTGTGCTACGTCGCCGACCTCTCCTTGCACCAGGCCGCCGAGGTCCTGGAGAAGGAGTACAACGCGGTCAAGGCGACCCACCGCCGCGCAATCAGCGCGCTGCGCGCCCGCCTGGACGAGGCGAAGTACCCGGGAAGGGGTCGGCGCTCGCTGACCTCTTCGGCATGACTAATTCTCCGCGCTTCCCAGACGACGACGCAGCCGTAGACGGGTCCACCCGTGACGCGCTGTGGCGTCTGCGTGCGCGCCTGATCACCCCGCCGGCCTCCGAGCGGGCCGAACGCGACCTGCAGGCGATCTACGCCGCCGCCGCGGACTACGCCCACGAGGACCCCACGGTCCGCCAGTTGCACGACCGCCGGTTCGTGGCGCTCGAGCGCATCGGCCGGGTCGCCGCCGTGGTCGTGCTGATCGGTGGCACGGCCGCCAGCGTCACCGTCTTCGACCGCGACCCCGTCCAATTCCCGGTCATCGAGGGGTCCAGCGACTCGCCCGTCGAGGGAGAGACCACCACGGCCGCGCAGGACGCCGAGGCAGCCGACGCGGTCAGCGAGGCCGACGAGTCCGGCTCGACCGTCCTGGCGCTGCCGCCGACCGGCGAGCCGGCACCGGTTGCGACCGTGACGGTCACCGAGACCGAGACGGCCACGCCCGACACCGGCCAGGTCGGTGCGCCGTCGTCGCCCACGTCGGCGCCGACCACAAGCGCGCCGTCGATGCCGACCAACCCGCCGGCGACCTCCGAGCCAGAGCCTGCGCCATCCGACGAGCCCTCCACCGCGCCGACCGACGACCGCGACGGTCTCGGTGGCTTCGGTGGGCGCGGCGAGCGTCCGTGCCCGACGCCGTCACCGACCGAGAGCGACGAGGATCCCGACGACGCCTCGACCGAGGACGGCGAGGTGGCCGACGAGGACGAGACGCTGGTCCCGCCCTGCCCGTCCGAGTCCCCGACGCCGACCCCCACCGAGTCCGAGACCGAGGGCGACGGGACCGCCGCGAAGCCCGGCAGCACCGAGCCGCCGTCCGACCCCACCGAGGACGAGGACCACGAGGATGACGAGGGTGTCGACCTGCCCTGACGGACACCCCACCCTGTACGCACCGGCCCCGCCACGACGGCGGGGCCGGTTGCGTCTTTCCG
>JAGXST010000273.1 GCA_018335555.1 Actinomycetota bacterium
CTGCCCTACGTCCGGGTCATGCGCCGGGTCGTGGCCGAGGAGTCGCTGCACTACCGCCACGGCGAGGACATCATGCTGGCGCTGGCCAGCGGGACCGACGAGCAGTTCGAGATGCTGCAGGAGGCGGTCAACCGCTGGTGGGAGCCGATCATGCACTTCTTCGGCACCGACGTCGCGGCCGAGGACGATCCGATGATCCACTGGCGGGTCAAGAGCCGCACCAACGAGCAGTCGCGCCAGGAGTGGATCAACACCTACGTGCCCAAGATGTGGGACATGGGCATCGAGACCCCGGACCCCGCCCTGCGCTACGACGAGGAGGCGGGCCGGTGGCGCTACACCGAGCCCGACTGGGACAAGCTCAAGGCCATCGTCAAGGGCGAGCCCACCGAGTCGACCGCGACCCGCCTGTACTGGCGGCAGGTGCTCGCCGCCAACCACGAATGGGTCCGCCAGATCGTCACGGGCGACCGCCCACCTGTCGCCGCATAGGCGCATCCATGGCCGTCGCGGCGGCCTGACTCGAGGAGCCCGTCATGCCCACCTACGAGGTGTTCGGCCGTCGCAAGGCCGACGACCCGCTCGAGCACGTCGGTGCGGTGCATGCCGCCGACCCGCAGACGGCGCTGCTGCTGGTGCGCGAGACCCACTTTCGCCACAACGAGGGCGTCGACTACGCCGTGGTCCCCTCCGACCAGGTCTTCCGTCTCGACGACCCGAGCCTGATCCAGCACCGGATCGACATGGACTACCGGCTGCAGGCGGGCTACTCGGGCTTCCGCGAGAAGCGGCAGGCCGCCCGCGAGGCCGCCGACGAGCGCGGCCGTGGCCACCTCCGCGAGCGTCCCAGCCCGGGGCGCGGCAGCAAGGTCGAGGCATGACGTCCCTCGACGCGACGATGGCGCTGCCCGACCTGACCACGCCGCGGGCCCGCCTGCTGCTGGTCCTCGGCGACGACGAACTCGTCAGTGGCCACCGCGCCTCGCACTGGACCGGGGTGGCGCCCTCGCTGGAGGAGGACCTTGCGTTCTCCACCATCGCCCAGGACGAGATCAACCACGCCGACGTCTGGTACCAGGTGCTGCTCGGCGAGGACCATCCCGACGTCCGCGCCGGCGTGGATGCCCTGGGCCTCGGGCGCGAACCCGACGCCTACCTGCACGCGATCGTGTGCGAGCGTCCGCCGAACGACTTCGCCTACACCCTGGCCCGTCACTGGGCGTACGACCGCTTCGACGTGGTCCGGCTCGCGGCGCTGGCCGACTCCTCGGACGCTGCCATCGCCGCGGTGGCACGCAAGCTCCTCCACGAGGAGCGCTACCACCTCGAACACGCCGACCACTGGTTCGGCCGCCTGGCCGACGGCGGTGACGACGCCCGTCAGCGGCTACGGGACGCGCTCGCCCGGGTCCTGCCCGAAGCGCTCGGCCTGTTCGAGCCCTTCGACGGTGAGGACACGGCGGTCGCCGAGGGGCTGCTACCCGTCTCGCACGCCGACCTGCGGGTCCGCTGGAGCGAGATCGTCGCCGGGATGCTCGGCGAGGCCGGCATGGGTGACCTGCTGCCTGCTGCCGAGGCCACGACCCCCGACGAGGCGTCGGGTGGCCGCCGCGGCCACCACAGCACGGACTTCACCGACGACGTGTGGCCCGAGATGACCGAGCTGTACCGGGCCCATCCCGGGGCCCGGTGGTGACCCGCGCGGCCATGCGTGTGGACCCCGACGCGGTGCGTCGGGCCGTCGAGAGCGTCGCCGACCCGGAACTGCCGGCGGTCACGATCGGCATGCTCGGCATGGTCCACGACGTCGAGGTGGCCGACGACGGCACGGTCCGCGTCGAGCTGCTGCCGACCTTCTCCGGCTGCCCGGCGACCGAGATGATCGAACGCGACGTGGTCACGGCGCTGCACGCCGTCGCCGGGGTCGTCGACGTACGCGTGCGGTTCCGCTACGACCCGCCATGGACCCCCGACCGCATCGACGCGACCGGCCGTGAACGCCTGCGCGAATTCGGGATCGCACCGCCCGGGTTCTCCCCCGGAGCCCACCCATCCGGTGGACCCACCGGCGCGACCCGACCGGAGGGGCGGCCGACCCTGCCGCTGGCCATCGGCCCCGATTCGGATCCGCGCCCGTGCCCGTACTGCGGATCGGACACCACCGTCCGCGAGTCGAACTTCGGCCCGACGCCGTGCCGCGACCTACGGTTCTGCGAGAGCTGCCAGCAACCGTTCGAGGCGTTCAAGACGTTCTGAGCGATCAGGAGAGCATCAGTGACCTCAGTTCCGCCCCCGGCGCCCACCAAGCCGGTCCTGTCCAGCTATGTCGTCGACCAGTGGGTCACGCCCGACGGCGACGGTGAGCCCGTGCACAGCGCCGTCACCGGCGAACTGCTCTGCCAGGTCACGGCGGCCGGCATCGACGTCGGGGCCATGGTCCGCCACGCACGCGAGGTCGGCGGACCGGCGCTGCGCGCCATGACCTTCCACGACCGTGCCGCGATGGTGAAGGAACTGGTCGGTGTGATCGCCGAGCACAAGGACGAGTTGTACGCGCTGTCGGCCCAGTCCGGGGCGACGAAGAAGGACGCGTGGGTCGACGTGGACGGCGGGATGGGGGTGCTGGCCACCTACGCGTCCAAGGCCCGCAAGGAACTACCGAACGCGCACGTCGCCGTGGACGGCCCACCCGAGCACCTGTCCCGCGACGGCAGCTTCCTCGGCCAGCACGTCTGGACCCCGCGCGAGGGCGTCGCGGTGCAGATCAACGCGTTCAACTTCCCGTGTTGGGGCTCGCTCGAGAAGCTCGCGCCGGCCCTGGTCGCCGGCATGCCGGTGATCGTCAAGCCGGCCTCGCCGACCGCGTACGTCGCCGAGGCGCTCTACCGCCACCTGCTCGCGTCCGGGGTGCTGCCCGACGGCGCGGTCCAGTTCATCGCCGGGCACCCCGGCGACCTGTTCGACCACCTCGACGGCCGCGACGTCGTCGGGTTCACCGGCTCGGCCGCCACCGCCGAACACCTGCGCGGCCACCGGGCCTTCACGGCCCGCTCGGCGACCTTCGTGGCCGAGACCGATTCCCTCAACGCCTCGGTGCTGCTGCCCTCCGCCGCCGGCGACGACGGCCACGTCGAGCGGTTCGTGCGCGAGATCAAGCGTGAGCTGATCACCAAGGCCGGCCAGCGCTGCACCGCGATCCGCCGGGCCCTGGTCCCCGAGGCCGCCGTCGACGCCGTCGTCGCCCGGCTGCAGGACGCCTTCGACGGGCTCACGATCGGCGACCCGACCGACGAGTCGGTCCGCATGGGGGCGCTGGTCAGCGCCTCGCACCGCGAGGACGTGGCCCAGACGGTCGACAAGCTGCTGGCCGGCTGCCGCCGGGTCGTCGGTGACGGCGACCTCGACCTCGTCGGCGACGTCGACCCCGCAGCGTTCATGGTGCCGACGGTGCTGCTGCTCGAGGACCCCGACTTCGAAGCCGTCCACGAACTCGAACCGTTCGGGCCGGTCACGACCGTGATCCCGTTCCGCGACGCCGCCCACGCCGTCGACCTCGTCCGGCGCGGCGGCGGCAGCCTGGTCGCCTCGGTGTTCGGTGACGCCGACGACCCCGACGCCGCCACGCTGTTCACCGGCATCGCCTCGCACCACGGCCGCCTGCTGTTCGTCGACGCCACCGACGCCGAGTCCCAGACCGGCCACGGCACCCCGCTACCACACCTGGTCCACGGCGGCCCCGGCCGGGCCGGCGGCGGCGAGGAGATGGGCGGCGTGCGTGGCATCCACCACTACATGCAGCGCACGGCCCTGACCGGCTCGCCCGAACTCATCACCAACCTGACCGGCCGCTACGCCCCCGGCGCCCCGCGCAACCTCGACGTCGAGCACCCGTTCAAGCTGACCTACGACCAGATCCGCATCGGCGACGCACTGCTCACCGACGAGCGCGAGATCACCCTCGACGACATCGAGTCGTTCGCGGCCCTGTCGGGCGACACCTTCTACGCCCACATGGACGACGAGGCCGCCAAGGCCAGCCCGATCTTCGAGGGCCGCGTCGCCCACGGCTACTTCCTCGTCTCCGCGGCGGCGGGCCTGTTCGTGTGGCCCGACCCGGGCCCGGTCCTGGCCAACTTCGGCCTCGAGAACCTGCGCTTCATGACCCCGGTCTACCCGGGCGACCGGATCCGGCTGTACCTGACCTGCAAGGACAAGGTCACCCGCCGCGAGCCCGACCAGGGCACCGTGACCTGGGACGTCGAGGTGCTCAACCAGGACGACGAGGTGGTGGCCGCCTACGACGTGCTCACGATCGTGAAGCGCGAGGTGCCCGCGTGACGGTGACACGCGTCGGGATCGCCGGGGGCGGGACGATGGGTGCCGGCATCGCCCACCGGCTGCTGGTGCGCGGCATCGAGGTCGTCCTGGTCGAACGCGACGACGTCGACGCCGCCAATGCCCACGACCGTGTCGCCACCGGCCTGCGACTCGCCCACGAGCGTGGCTATCTCGCCGACGACGTCGACGGCGTGCTCGAACGGCTCACGACGGCGGGCGCCCTCAACGCCTTCGACGGGCTCGGGTTCGTCATCGAGGCCGTCCCGGAACTGCCGGAACTCAAACGCGACCTGCTTGGCCGCATCGAACCGATCCTGGCCGACAACGCGGTCCTGGCGACCAACACCTCGTCGCTGTCCATCGACGGACTCGCTGCCGGCCTGCAGCGACCGGAACGCTTCTGCGGGATGCACTTCTTCAACCCCGTCCCCGCGTCGGACCTGCTCGAGGTCGTGCGCGGTCGGGCCACCGACGACGGCACCATCGAGGCGGCGACCGAACTGGGCGAGCGACTCGACCTGACCGCCATCGTGGTCGACGACGCCCCCGGCTTCGCGACCTCACGGCTGGGTGTCGCGCTCGGCCTCGAGGCCATCCGGATGGTCGAGGACGGCGTCGGGTCGGCCGAGGACATCGACACCGCGATGCGGCTCGGCTACAAGCACCCGGTCGGTCCGCTGCGGCTTGGCGACCTCGTCGGTCTCGACGTGCGGCTGGGCATCGCGGAGTACCTCGCCGCAGAACTCGGGCCACGCTTCGCGCCGCCCCGACTGCTGCGCGACATGGTCGCCGACGGCAAGCTCGGCAAGAAGAGCGGCGAGGGCTTCTTCGTCTGGGAGTGAGTCCCGATGCCAGCCGACCTCGACGGGTAGCCGTGACGCGGGTGTGCTCGGTCGACGGAGGGCGTCACGGTCGGCCCAGACCGTCACCGATGACGGTCTGACTCGACCGAGCGCGGGAGGCTCGACCGGGCCTCGGCGCGCCGACGCACGCCCCACGCGATCAGGCCCTGCGCCGCGGTGTAGGTCGACATCACGACCGCACCGGCGGCGGGGACGGCGAGGTCGGCGAGGTTGCTCAGGGCGATCACGCCGTCGGAGATCACGAACAGCACCGCGCCGACGGCGACGAACCGATTCACGCCGAGCGCGACGACCGCCATCGCGATCAGCAGCGCCCCGTAGACGGCGACCACGGGGAACAGCTCACCGACCCGCCCGGCCAGGAACCGCATGAGCCCGAGCCACACGGCGACGTAGGGGGCGACCACGGCCGGACGCTCGCGCAGCACGCCGCTCCGGGCGAGCGGCAGGAACGCGACCACGTAGGTGATCTGCGCCAGCGCGAAGCCGCCGATGCCGAGCAGGAACCACGTCTCGCCCGAACCCATCAGGGCGAGGTCACCCAGCCACGACAGGCCGAGCGCGAGCGCCGTCAGCCGGGTCAGCCGGGTGCGCGGCGCGGTCGTGACCAGCCACGCGA
>JAGXST010000274.1 GCA_018335555.1 Actinomycetota bacterium
GTCGACCAGCTCACCTCGACGTTCTTCACCGAACTCGGGGTCGCCAAGCTCGTCGCCGACACGATCGGGATCCGTGCCTTCACCTCGCGACTGCCGCTGCCCCACGGGCCGTCACCGGTCAGCCACCGTGCCACCGGCTACGTCGCGCTCGGCCCCGACGCGGCGCCGTCCGCCGTCGCCCTGACCGAGCAGCTCTTCCTCGACGCCCCCGCCGACGTCCGCTCGGCGATCGGCCTGACGATCAGCCGTCTCGACCTCGCCCATGGCGTCGCCAAGCTGACCGTGCCGACCACCGTGGTGGTCGGCACCGAGGACAAGCTCACCCCACCCGTCCACTCGAAGCGGCTGGTCGAGGCGCTACCGGACGGCGAACTGGTCGAGTTCGAGGGCGCTGGTCACCAGGCGCCGCTCGAACGCCACCACGACTTCACGAAGCTCGTGCGGCAGCGGGCGGCGCCGGCACCGTACGAGCGGTAGGCACCCCGACCTGCTGTTCGTCGAGGTCGAAGCTGGCGGTACGGCGACGGAACTGCCAGGTGAACCGCGGCCACAGCGTCGAGTTTCGGCCCGACTCGTCGAGGTACCAACTGGCGCAGCCGCCACTCGTCCACACCGTGCCCTCGAGTTGCTGCTGGACGCGCTCGTCCCAGGCGGACTCGACCTCGGCTCGGACCTCGACGGCCTCGACACCCGCGGTGGCCATCTGTTGCATGGCGGAGACCACGTAGCGGATCTGGGCCTCGGCCATGAAGATGATCGAGTTGTGGCCGAGACCGGTGTTCGGACCGACCAGGAGGAACAGGTTCGGGTACCCGACCGCCTGGGTGCCGAGGTAGGCCCGCATGCCGCCTTCCCAGGCGGTGGCAAGGGAACGTCCGTCGCCGTCGTGGATCCGCTCGGCGATCGGCGGACGGGTCACCTCGAAGCCGGTACCGAAGATGATCGTGTCGACCTCGACCTGGCTGCCGTCGGTCGCGATCACGGTGTTGCCGCGGACCTCGCCGACACCCGAGGCTACGAGGTCGACGTCGTCGCGCATCAGGGCCGGGTAGAAGTCGTTGGAGATCAGCACGCGCTTGCACCCGAGCCGGTAGTCCGGGGTGAGCCGGGCGCGCAGATCGGGGTCGGAGACCTGCACCTTCAGGTGGCGCAGCGCCGCCTTCTCGGCGACCTCGAGGATGCGGGTGTCCAGCGCGAAGCCGAGCACGTAGGACTCGCGCAGCCAGTAGTCGCCGGTCCGGGCCAGCTTCTGGGTGACCGGGACGTTGCGGAACAGCCACCTCTCGGCGGCGGTCAGGTCACGATCGGGACGCGGGACGATCCAGGCCGGCGTGCGCTGGAACACCGTGGTGTGGGCTGCCTCGCGGGCGACGTGTGGGGTGAACTGGATCGCGGACGCACCGGTACCGACCACGGCGACGCGACGGCCGGCGAGGTCGTGGTCGTGGTCCCACGTGGCGGAGTGGAAGACCGTGCCCGGGAAGCGGTCCAACCCGGGGATGTCGGGGATGGTCGGCTCGGACAACGGTCCGGCCGCGGCGATCAGCACCCGGGCACGGTAGGTCTCGCCGTTCCCGGTCGTCACCGACCACCGCAGCGCAACCGGGTCCCACGTCGCGTCGACGACGGTGCGGCGCAGGCGCAGCTTGGGCAGCACGCCCCACTCGAGCGCGGTCTTGCGCAGATAGTCGTGGATCTCGGCCTGGGGCGAGAACGATCGCGACCAGTTGGGGTTCGGCGCGAACGAGAACGAGTACACGTGGCTGGGTACGTCGCAGGCAGCGCCGGGGTAGGTGTTGTCGCGCCATGTGCCGCCGACGTCATCGCCGCGGTCGAGCACGACGAGGTCGTCGAACCCGTGCTGCATCAGCTGGATCGCCGCACCGAGGCCGGAGAACCCGGCCCCGATGATCACGACATCCTGGTCGAACACGGTCATCGTTGCGGCTCCAGGTCGGCGGCGGGCAGCACGATGGTGGTCGACTCGTCGTCAGGGCGGCGGCGACGCTCGGCGGCGATCACGCCGCCGATGACCGTGCCGAGCAGGCCGACGATCATGCCCGTGATCAGCAGGCTGCCCGCAACGGCCGGCCACGTCGGACCGTCCTGCTGCTCGCGCAGCATCAACTCGTCCTGGAACTGGAACGGCTGCTCACGGACCTCGAGCAGTTCGATGGCCGGCAGGTCGTACTCGGGGTCGGCGGGCATCGCGATCGGGACCGCACCCAGGCGCGGGCCGTCGGCGAGCCTGACCATGGCCTTCCAGTCGCCACCGACGGCGACGGGTTCCTCGGTCACGTAGCGGCCGGGCCCGGCGGGCCGCAGCGGCAGCAGTTGGCGCCCGTCGCCCTGCCAGGCGAAGACCTCCCAGCGATCGGCGCCGACCGCGATGTCGGCCGGATCGACCTCGACCACGACGTCGACGCGGTCCTGGCCGACCGGGGTGGTGAGGACCCGGACATCCGCTTCGGGGGTGGTGCGCGGGAACGGCAACGCCGCGCTGACGGCGACCACGGCGAGCGCCGCGAGCAGGCCGGCCGTTGACAGTCCGGCAGGGCGGTGGGTGACGACCCGGCCGAACGCGCCGCCGAGCACCGCAGCCGCGAGACCCGCGACGGCGGCGACCGCGACGAAGGGCAGCAGGCCCGGCTGCCAGGGATGGTGGGCCACGACCTGCGACCAGACCCAGAACTCGGCCATCCCGAGCGTGGCGACACCGGCGCCGGCGGCGAGGCTGGTCGCGACGGGACCGCGATCGCGGGCGAGGTGGAAGGCGATCTCGATGGCGACGGCGGCGCCGAGGTAGAGCGGGAAGCGGGGTACGGACACCTCCCATGCGCCGGCGGCCATGGCCGCACCGAGCAGGCGCAGGACGATGAAGTGGCCGGCAGCCAGCAGGGCGCCACCGCGGCCGAGCACGACCCGCGCCGCGGTGAGGGCGAAGCCGGCGGCCAGGGCGAGCAGGACGGGTTGGTAGCCCTGCTGCCAGAAGGGCACGCCGAGGTCGAACTCCAACTGCCACGCCGACAGCGACACCAACGTCGCGCCGGCCAGCACGGCGCGGCCGTGACGTCGCACCCACGGCTGCCCGGCCCCCTTCCCGGATTCGGTCAGCAGCAGCCAACCGGCGAGCGGACTGAAGACGGCCGAGGAGATCATGGTCAGATGCGGCGGACTCCACATCGTGACGTCGAGGCCGTAGACCGAGTGCCAGAACTCGTCGATCCAGAAGCCGGCGACGGCCAGCGCCCCGGCGGCCAGCAGCCCTGCAGCGCCCAAGGGCACGGTCCAGCGTCGGACGCGCCACCCGACCTGGGCGTCGCTGCGGGTGGCCAGGGCCGTCGCGACCACGCCGGCCGCACCGATGCCCGTCAGACCGATCAGCAGGTAGACGTGCGGCGGGCTGAGCAGGAACTCGTCACGGCCGATGTCGATGTGCCAGGACACGTCCCAGATGAACCCGGCGTAGGCGATCAGCAGGGCACCGAGCAGCACCAACAGGCCTGCGGCGGACCAGGCCGGCAGGCCCGTCACGTGGGCGGCACCGTCACCGAACCGGTCGAGGGCCCGTCCGACTCGACCGCCGGTGCCCTCGTGGTCGGGCGCCGCCGTTCGGGTGCCGACCGTCGCCAGCCATGCGAATGCGACCGCGGCCGTGGCCAGCACGACCGCGACGTACCACCAGTCGGTGCCGAACTGGGCGAAGCCCTGCCACAGTTGCTCCAGGGCGGCACTCGAGGACGTCGGTTCCATTGTGGTTCCTCCCAGGCCCCGAACGGGGCTGCCTATCCGACATCAAACGGTGTCACATTCTGGGATGTCTCGCAACCCGACGATCGACCGGGGGTCGCACGCGCTACGGTCGAGGGCATGTTCCGCATCGACGAGTTGGCCGCCCG
>JAGXST010000275.1 GCA_018335555.1 Actinomycetota bacterium
ATCTACGCCGGCCGCCGGCCGGCTGCTGACGCCGTGGCCGTCGCCCGCCTGCGTGCCGCCGGCGCCGTGGTGCTCGGCAAGACGGTGACGACCGAGTTCGCCCTGTTCCAGCCCGGCCCCACCCGCAACCCCCACGACCTCTCGCGCACGCCTGGCGGGTCGTCCAGCGGTTCGGCGGCGGCGGTGGGCGCGGGCACCCTGCCGCTGGCGATCGGGACCCAGACCGCCGGTTCGGTGGTCCGGCCGGCGTCGTTCTGCGGCGTGGTCGGCGCGAAGCCCACCTTCGGGAGCGTGCCCCTCGACGGCGTGAAGCTGTGCTCTCCCAGTCTCGACACCGTCGGCCTGCTCGGCAGCGACGTGGACGGCGTCGCGATCGGGCTCGGGATCATGGCCGGCGACCCCGACCGGTTCGTCCCGGCCGACCTCGGTCGACGTCCACGGATCGGTTTCCTGCGCACGCCGTGGTGGCACGACGTGGAACGCAGCGCGCGCCACCGCATCGACGCGGCGATCGAGCGTCTCGCGGCCGACGTCGAGGTGGTCGAGGTGACGCTTCCGAGCGCCTTCGCCGGACTCGTCGACGCCCAGCAGGTCGTCATGGGTGCCGAGGTGCTCGACGCCCTGGCCGACGAGATCGACCAGCACTCCGGCCAGTTGAGCGCGCGTCTTCGGGCCTATCTCGACGACGCTCGAGCATTGGTCGACGACTACGACGCGGCGATCGCCCTGCGCGAGTCGTGTCGCCGTGACCTCGATGACGTCTTCGCGCAGGTCGACGTGCTCCTGGCCCCGAGCGTGCTGGGCGAGGCACCCGACGCGGCCACGACCGGCGACCCGCTGCTGTGCCGCGCCTGGACGCTGCTCGGCACACCGACCGTGTCGGTGCCGGGCCTGACGGGCGCCGACGGCCTGCCTCTGGGCGTACAGGTGATCGCCCGTCCGGGCGACGACGCCCGGGCGTTGGGCGCGGCCCGCCTGCTCACCGGCCTGCTACCGAACGTGACCACGAGGGACGACCGTGCCTGACACCTCTGCCGCCACCCGTGGCGTGCGCATCGGCATCGACACCGGCGGCACGTTCACCGACGTCGTCGCGGTCGAGCAGGGCTCGGGCCGCATCGTCACGACCAAGACCCCCTCGACCCCGGCCGACCCGTCGATCGGCTTCCTCGACGGGGTCCGCAAGGTGCTCGACATCCTCGGGGCCAGCGGCGACGACGTGACCGGTGTGTCGCACGGCACGACGGTCGCGACCAACGCGCTGCTCGAGGACGCCGTCGAACGGGTCGGCCTGATCACCACCGAGGGCTACCGGCACATCCTCGAGATCGCCCGCCAGTCCGTGCCCGACGGCTACGGCAACAGCTACTTCTGGGTCAAGCCCGACCGCATCGTGCCGGTCGACCTGGTCCGCGAGGTCGGCGGCCGCCTCGACCACACCGGCGCAGAGGTCCGCCCGTTCGACGAGGCCGGTGCCGTCGAGGTGGCGCGCTGGTTCCGCGAGCGCGGCATCGACACGCTCGGCGTGTGTCTGCTGCACAGCTATGCAAACGACGACCACGAACGCCGCCTGCGCGACATCCTGGCCGCCGAACATCCCGACGCGGTCGTCTCGTTGTCGAGCGAGGTGCTGCGCGAGTACCGCGAGTACGAGCGCACCGTCACCACGTTGGTCGACGCCTCGGTCAAGCCGAAGGTGACCCGCTACGTGCGCAACATCGCTGCCCGTCTCGACGAGGCGACGGGAGGGCGCGATTCGAGGGCGCCCCGTGCACGAGGCGACGTCCCGTTCTACGTCATGAAGTCCAACGGCGGCGTGATCAGTGCCGACGAGGTCGTCCACCAACCGATCACCACGGTGCTGTCCGGTCCCGCCGCCGGCGCGCTGGGCGCGGCGCTGGTCGCCGGCGAGGCCGGCTACGACAAGTTGCTGACCTGCGACGGAGGCGGCACCTCGACCGACGTGTCGGTCGTGCTCGGCGGCGAACCGACGCTGACCACCGAGGGTTCGGTCGGACGCTTCCCGTCGAAGATCCCGATGATCGACATCGTCACCGTCGGCGCGGGCGGCGGCTCGATCGCGTGGATCAGCCCCGAGGGGACACTGAAGGTCGGACCGCGGTCGGCCGGTGCCGACCCCGGCCCGATCTGTTACGGCAAGGGCGGCGCCGAGCCGACCGTCACCGACGCGCACGTGTTCCTCGGCCGGATCCCGCCCCACCTGCTGGGTGGCGAGATCCCGCTGGACCGCGACGCCGCGCGCGACGGGATCGAGTCCCTGGCGGGCAAGCTCGGCCTGTCACCCGAGGACGCGGCCCGGGGCATCCTCGAGATCTCGGCCTGGAACCAGGCCAACGCGATCCGCCAAGTCACCGTCAAGCGTGGCCTGGACGTGCGCGACTTCACCATGGCGGCATTCGGCGGGTCGGGGCCACTGCTGGTCTGCCGGCTGATCGACATCCTCGGCCTGCCCGCCACGATCGTGCCGCGCGACCCCGGCAACCTGTCGGCGTTCGGGCTGCTGACCGTCGACGTCAAGAACGACTACGTGCAGACCCACGTCGTTCGCGACGACGTGCTCGACCGCGACGAGTTGGCGGCCGTGTACGCCGCGCTGCAGGCCCGGGCTGCGGACGCGCTGGACCGCGAGGGATTCGGCCGCGACGTCCACCGCCACGTCCGCACCGCAGACCTGCGCTACGACGGCCAGGCCTTCGAGGTGCGGGTCCCGGCACCGGACGGGCCGATCGACGAGTCGTTCCAGCGCGCGGTCGTCGACACCTTCCACGACGAACACGAGCGGCTGTACGGCTACGCGTACCGACCGGACCCGACCGCCTCGGGCGGCGAGCACCGCCACCGCCACCCGGTCGAATGGGTCAACCTGCGTGTCACCGGCGTCGGTCCGATCCCGCGCCCGTCGCTCCCTCGGCTCGACGCCGGCGACGGCGACCCGTCGCGGGCCCGGACGGGGACCCGGCCGGTCGTGTTCGACGGCGGCGCCGTCGAGACCGCCGTCTACGACCGCGACCGCCTGCTGGCCGGCGACGAGATCGCCGGCCCGGCGATCGTCGAGGAGTTCGGCTCCACCGTGCCGGTCCATCCGGGTTTCGTCGCCCGCGTGGACGACCTCGCCAATCTCGTGGTGACCTCGGAGGGAGTCCGATGACTGCTGTGGACGTGGCCACGCCGGCCGTCGACCCGATCGTGCTCGAGATCGTGCAGGGCACCCTCGCCTCGATCGAGAAGGAGGTCGAGGACGCGATCGGCCGTACCTCGCGCTCGCCGATGATCCGCGACGCGCACGACTACCGGGCCGGCATCCACGACGCGAAGCTGCGCAAGCTCACCGGACGCTCGTACTCGGCGCTGGTGCACCCGGTCGCCCGCGACTTCCCGCCCGACACGATGCGGCCGGGCGACGTGTTCTTCCACAACGACGTCTACCTGTCCGAAGGCGGGATCGGCCACCTGCCCGACCTGTGCGTCACGGTGCCGGTGTTCCATGACGGTCGCGTGGTGGCCTTCGTGCAGGCGTTCGGCCACCACGACGACATCGGCGGCTGCGTGCCGGGATCGATGCCCTCGGGCGCCCGCAGCGTGTTCGAGGAGGGACTGATGGTTCCTCCGATCAAGCTGTGGGACCGGGGTGTGCCCAACCAGGCCGCGCTGACGATCATGACCCGCAACTCGCGCATGCCCGAGTCGCTGGCCGGTGACCTCGACGCCGAGTGCTCGGCATGTCTGATGGGTTCGCGCCGACTGTCCGAGGTGTTCGAACGCTACGGGGTCGAGACGGTCGAAGCCTGCTTCGACGCGATCGTGGCCAACAACACCGACACCTACCGGCGCGAGATCCTGCCCAAGATCCCCGACGGCACCTACGTGTGGGAGGACTACGCCGAACACGACGGGGTCGACGAGCCGAAGCTGCACCGCCAGCGGATCACGCTGACCAAGGAGGGCGGCGACACCGACGCCGCGCGCCTGGTCATCGACTTCACGGGCACCTCGCCCCAGGCGAAGGGCCCGATCAACCACTGCGGCGACTACGCCGACGGCAACTTCCTCAAGAAGTGGCTCGCGCCGATCCTGCGCAACCTCGCCGACACGCCCGAGCGCATGGCGGAACTCGACGTCAACGAGGGCATCGTCGACCTGATCGAGATGCGCTTCCCCGACAAGGGCACGCTGCTCACCCCCATCTTCCCGGCACCCACCAACGCCCGAACGTTCGTGATCCTGCGCCTGCTCGGCGTCCTGGCCGGCGTGCTGGCGAAGGCCACGAACGGCCGGATGCCTGCCGACCAGGAGACGATCCGCTACACGGGGGTGTACGGGACCCGCGCCGACGGCACGTCGTACCTGATGCGCGAGGTGCTCGGCGGCGGATCGGGCGGGCGCTACTACTCCGACGGCGAGGACACGATCCACGTCGTGCCCGACTCGCGCAACCTGCCCAGCGAGTTCACCGAGTCGCGCTTCCCGTTCCGCGTCGAGCGGCTCGGACTCGCGATGGACTCCGGCGGACCCGGGAAGTACCGCGGCGGACTCGGCTACGACAAGTGGATCCGCATGCTCGAGGACGCCTCGTTCATGTCGATCGCGGACCGGTCGATCCTGTCGTGCTGGGGCGTCAACGGCGGCCGCGCCGGCGCCCCGTTCCGCGTCACGGTCGATCCCGGTGGCCCGAACGAGCGCGAACTCGAGGGCCTGGTCGACGACGAGCCGATCGTCGCCGGCGAGGTGATCCGCATCCGCACCACCGGCGGCGGCGGGTGGGGCGACCCGCTCGACCGCGACGTCGACCTCGTCGTCCGCGACGTGCAGTGGGCCAAGGTCAGCCGCGACGGCGCCCGCGACGACTACGGCGTCGTCGTCACCGGCACCGACGACGACCCGCAGGCCGACCACGACGCCACGGTCGCGCTGCGTGCCCGCCTGCGCGACGCGCGAGGCGAGCAGTCGGCGTTCTTCGATCGTGGCCCCGGCTATGCGACCCTCGATCCCGACAACCGTGCCTATCCCGAGGTGGACGTCCTGTGACCGACCCGGCTTCCGACTCCGGCCCGCTCGCGGGCATCCGTGTCATCGACCTGTCGCGGGCGCTGTCCGGCCCGTACGCGTCGATGATGCTGGCCGACGCGGGCGCCGAGGTGATCAAGGTCGAGCGGCCCGGCACCGGCGACGACACCCGCGGGTGGGGACCACCGTTCGTCGGCGAGGACCAGTCCGAGTCCGCCTACTACCTGTCGGTCAACCGCACGAAGAAGTCGATCGTGCTCGACCTCAAGGACGGCGGTGACGTCGCGCGCCTGCGCCGTCTGATCGCCGATGCCGACGTCCTGGTCGAGAACTTCCGGCCGGGCGTCATGGACCGGCTCGGCCTCGGCGCGACGGACCTCGAGGAACTCAACGAGCGCCTCGTCGTGCTCTCGATCACCGGCTTCGGTGAGGGCGGGCCCGACGGCGACCGGTCGGGCTTCGACCAGATCATCCAGGGCGAGGCCGGCCTGATGGGGATCACCGGTCCGGTCGGCGGCCCGCCGACGAAGATGGGCGTGCCGATCACCGACATCCTGTCGGGCATGTTCGGTGCCTACGGCGTGGTCGCCGCACTGCACGAACGCGAACGCACCGGCAGAGGGCAGCGCGTCACGACCTCGTTGCTGGCATCGGCCGTGGCCGTGCACGCCTTCCAGGGCACGCGATGGACGCTGGCCGGCGAGGTGCCCGAGCCCGGCGGCAATCGGCACCCCACCATCGCTCCCTACGGGGCATTCACGTGCTCCGACGGGTGGGTGAACGTCGCGGTCGGTTCCGAGGGGCTGTGGGAGCGGTTCGCGCCGCTGATCGGTGTCGACGTGGACGACCCGCGTTATGCGACCAACCGCGAGCGGGTCGCGAACTGGGACGAACTCGAGGACGAGATCAACGCCGTGCTCGTCGGCGACTCCGTCGACACCTGGATGACAAGGTTCAACGAGGCAGGGGTGCCTGCCGGGCGCATCCGCACCATGGACCAGGTCTATGGGTGGGAGCAGTTGGCCCACCTCGGCCTGGTCGACCACGTCCACCACGCCACGGCGGGCGACCTCGCGCTACCAGGCGCTCCGGTGGACTGGTCGCGTTCGGGCCGGCGTCCACCCGAGCCGCCGCCCCGGCTCGGCGAGCACGACGACGAGGTGCTCGGCGAGGGCTGACCGCGCTGGTCCGGGCGTTCGACGTCCTCCGGAACCGAGTAGCCACCGCGAACGTCCCACTCGAAGGTGACGGGAGCGCGGATGGATTCGTTGGCTCGGGCGATGATCGTCTGCGTGGCCATGGTCCTGACCTCGCTGCTGACGGTCTCGATCTCGACGCGACCGG
Source organism: Actinomycetota bacterium (assembly GCA_018335555.1). GTDB lineage: Bacteria > Actinomycetota > Nitriliruptoria > Nitriliruptorales > Nitriliruptoraceae > Egicoccus. Next base: position 6,370 of record JAGXST010000275.1, read on the forward strand.
CACCCCCGGCACCGGCCGAGGGGTCACGGAGCATGGCAGCCGGCCCACCGGTCGACGCCGGGTTCGCGGACCCGGGGTTGTCGGGTCTGTGCAACGAGGCCGATCTCGACTACGGCACCGACGTCCCCGGCGCCTCGAGCCCCGAGGCGGCCATCGACGCGCTGGTCGCGGGTGGCGAACTACCGGACGCGGTGACGGTGGAGAGTCACCGGATCCTGTTCGAAGGCGACCTCGTCGGCGTGATCTCCACGGCCGAGGCGCCTGCCGGGGGCCACCTCGTCGTGGCCTACGAGTGGTGCCACCCGTAGTGTGCTCGCGATTGGGGCGTGTCCCGTTGCTAGTCGGCGAACAGGCAGAAGGGATGGCCGGCGGGGTCCAGCATCACGCGGACGCCGGCCTGCGGCTGGAACCCGGCCTGCCTCGCCCCGATCGCCTCGGCAGCGGCGACCGCAGCCTCGAGGTCGTCCACCTCGATGTCGAGGTGGAGTTGCATCTGCTGCTCGTCGGCGCCGGCGGGCCAGGTCGGCGGCGTGTGCTGCTCCTCGAGTTGGAACGACAGGCCCGCGCTGCCGTCGGCGGGTCGGAGCGTGACCCAGTCGGGCTCGTCCGTGCCGATGTCCCACCCGAGCAGGTGCTGGTAGAAGCGGGCGAGACCTCCAGGGTCGGGCGTGCCGAGGACGGTCGAGGTCAACGAGAACTGCGGCATGACGTTTCTCCTCCCGAGGACGTTGCGGACGCGACTAGTGTCGCCGGCATTGCGGACCCGCGGCGTCCACACGGTGCCGGCAGCCGCACGGGAGACGGAGAGCGCCCATGGACGTCACCACCTGGGTGGAGAACTACCGCGTCGCGTGGGAGACCGCCGACGTCGACCTCGCCGCCTCGCTGTTCGTCGAGGAGGGCACCTACCGCAACGACATCTTCTCCGACCCCAACGTCGGCCAGGAAGGGGTCGCGGCGTACTGGGCAGGCGTGACCTCGCATCAGTCGGACGTCGAGGTGCGGATGGGTACCCCGTTCGGGGATGACGGCCGCGTCGCGGTCGAGTTCTGGACGAAGATGGCGGTCGACGGCAATGACCTCACCATCGCGGGCACGCTGTTGTTGACCATGGCCGACGACGGCCGGTGTCGTTCGCTGCGCGAGAACTTCAACATCACGCAGGGCCGTGTCGACCCGCCGCAGGAGTGGGGCACCTGACGGAAGGGCCACCGGACGGGGCGCCGGTGGGACGTGACGAGGCAACCGAGTAGCGTTGGCCGCCGTGCCCGAACGCCCCCGGACCAAGTGAGCACTGCCGTGGCCACGCCCACCCCGCACATCAGCGCCGCGCCCGGCGACTTCGCCGAGGCGGTCCTGCTGCCCGGCGACCCGCTGCGCGCCAAGCACATCGCCGACAACCATCTCGACGACGCCCGCCAGGTGAACGCGGTCCGCAACGCGTTCGCCTACACCGGCACCTACCAGGGCATGCCGGTATCGGTGCTCGG
>JAGXST010000276.1 GCA_018335555.1 Actinomycetota bacterium
CTCGTCGGCCACGCCAACCGGATCGTGCAGGTCTACGTGCACCCGTTCACGGTGCCCGGTCTGGTGCGCAGCGAAGCCGCCCGCGCACACATCGAGCGCTACTACACCCCGTTCGAGCAACTGCGCGAGGAGGGGCTCGACGCGCTGATCGTCTCCGGGGCCAACGTCTCCAACCCACGGCTCGACGAGGAGGCGTTCTGGCAGCCGCTGCTCGAGGTCATCGACTGGGCCGGCGACAACGTCACCTCGGTGCTGTGCTCGTGCCTGGCCACGCACGCACTGCTGCAGTACCTGCACGGCATCCACAGGCGTCCCCTGCAGAGCAAGCGATGGGGCGTGTTCCCACACCGCGCCAGCCGGCCGGACCATCCGCTTCTGCGTGGCATCAACAGCCGGTTCGACGTGCCGCACTCGCGCTGGAACGAGGTGACCGCCGCGCAACTCGAGGCGCAGGACCTGCAGGTCCTGATCGAGTCGACCGAGGCGGATGTCCACCTCGCTACCAGCGCCGACGGCATCCGCATGGTGTTCATGCAGGGCCATCCGGAGTACGACACGGTCAGCCTGCTCAAGGAGTACAAGCGCGAGGTGACCCGCTACGCGGCGGGCGAACTCGACGAACTCCCGCCGCTGCCGCAGCACTACTTCGGTGAGTCCGCGGCCCGGCTCGCCCACCGCCACCTCGAGGCGGTCGTCGCCGCTCGCGCAACGGGAGGACCGGTGCCGGAGTTTCCCGAGGCCGAACTCGCCGGCGACCTCGACAACACCTGGGCGGACACGGCCAAGGCGGTCTTCGCCAACTGGCTCGGCCTGGTCTATCGGCTGACCGACATCGAACGCGGCGTCCCGTTCATGCCCGGCGTCGATCCCGACGACCCGCTCGGCCTCCGCGCCGCCTGACCGACCCGACCGAAGGAGCACCCATGCCGCACGACGAGACGCTGGCGATCCACGCCGGCTACGAGCCCGACCCGACCACGAAGGCGGTCGCGGTCCCGATCTACCAGACCGTTGCCTACGAGTTCGACGACGCCCAGCACGGTGCGGACCTGTTCAACCTCGCGGTGCCGGGCAACATCTACACGCGCATCATGAACCCGACCCAGGACGTGCTCGAGCAGCGGATCGCCGCGCTCGAGGGCGGGGTCGCGGCGCTGGCGACCAGCTCCGGCCAGGCTGCGATCACCTACGCGATCCAGACGATCACGAGGACCGGCGACAACATCGTCACGGTGCCGCTGCTGTACGGCGGTACCTACACGCTGTTCAAGCACATGTTCCCGGCCCAGGGCGTCGACGTCCGGTTCGCCGACGACGACTCCCCCGAGGCCATCGCCAAGCTGATCGACGACAGGACCAAGGCGGTCTACCTCGAGACGATCGGCAACCCGGCGGGCAACATCCCCGACCTCGAGGCGATCGCCGAGGTCGCCCACGACGCGGGCGTGCCGGTCATCGTCGACTCGACGGTCGCCACCCCGATCCTGATGAAGCCGATCCAGTGGGGCGCCGACATCGTCGTGCACTCGCTGACCAAGTACATCGGCGGGCACGGCAACTCGATCGGCGGGATCATCGTCGACAGCGGCAGGTTCCCGTGGGCGGACCACGCCGAGCGGTTCCCGCAGCTCAACCAGCCCGAACCGGCCTACCACGGCGTGGTGTACACCGAGGCGCTCGGCGAGGCGGCCTTCATCGGTCGCGCGCGCACGGTGCCGCTGCGCAACACCGGCTCGGCGATCAGCCCGTTCAACGCGTGGCAGATCATCCAGGGCCTGCAGACCCTGCCGCTGCGCATGGAACGCCACGTCGAGAACGCCGCAAGGGTGGCCGAACACCTCGCCGGACACGACAGCGTCGCCTGGGTCGAGTACGCCGGCCTGCCGGACTCGCCCTACTACGCGCTCGCGCAGAAGTACACGGGTGGCCGGCCCGCCTCGCTGATGACGTTCGGGGTCGAGGGCGGCTACGACGCGGCCGTGAAGTTCCACGACGCGCTGGAGCTGTTCACCCGCCTGGTCAACATCGGCGACACCAAGTCGCTGGTCAACCACCCGGCGTCGACCACGCACCGCCAGCTCACCGAGGAGGAACTCGCGACCGCAGGTGTGAAAGCCGACGCGATCAGGCTCAACATCGGCATCGAGCACATCGACGACATCCTCGCCGACATCGACCAGGCCCTGGCCACCGCCACGTCCTGACCTGCCGCCGACCACACGGGTTGCCGCACATACGCGGCAACGCGTGCCAGGCCGGGCGGGCCAGGCACCCGCACGCAACAGTTGCCGCATATACGCGGCAAGTCGTGCCGGGCGAGCGTTCGCGGGCTCCGACGCTCGAGGATTGCCGCGCCGGCGCGGCAAGTGGTGCCGGGAGGGTCAGGTGGCGGTGAGCTCGCGGATCCTGCGGGCGATGGGCCAGGCGCCGTCGGACCAGTTGGCGATCACCGTCCAGGTCAACCCGGCGGCCCGATCGTGGCGGGTGTGGAACGAGACCCCGGCGTCGTAGCCCTCGAGCATGACCGCGTCGCCGGTCGCATCCAACCAGAAGCCGAGGCCGTAGCGACGGCCCTCGCCGGGGTCGTCGCTGACCGGCGCGGTCATCTGCGCCACCCGCTCGGACGGCACGATCCGGCCCGCGAACAGCGCCTCCCAGAACCCGTGCACGTCGCCGATCGCGGTGTAGACGCCGCCGTCACCGCTGCCGCGGACCGGCAGGTGCAGCACGTTGGTGCGCAGGCCGTCGCGGCGCAGGTAGCCGAGCGCCGCGTCGCCGGGGAGTTCGTCCGAGCGCAGGAACGTGGTGGCGGACATCCCGGCCGGTTCGCACACGCGCTCGGTCACGAGGTCGGGGAACGGCGTGCCGGCGGCGCGTTGCGCGAGCAGGGCCAGCACGACGTAGCCACCGTTGCAGTAGGAGAACCGCTCCCCCGCAGGGAACTTGGTCGGGAAACCGTCGAGGACCTGCACGTAGTCCTCGGTGTCGGCCAGCAGGTGGACCGGTGCCGCCAGCACGTGGTCGGTGATGTCGAGGTCGGCGTCCTCGTCGAAGTAGTCGCCGATGCCCGAGCGGTGGGCCAGCAGGTCTTCGACCGTGACGTCGTCACCGACCAGTGGCAGGTCGTCACCCAGCAGCGACCGGGCGGTGGTGTCGAGGCTCAGCACGCCGTCCTCGACCAGGCTCATCACGGTCAGCGCCGTGAACCCCTTGACACCGCTCGCGATCCCGAACCGGGTGCCGAGCGTGTTGGGCACGACAAGTGCCCGGTTCGCATGCCCGTACGCACGCGCCAGTCGGGTCTCGCCACGTCGGTCGATGCGGACCACACCGGAGAAGCCATGGTCCTGCGCGGCCTCGTCGACCGCCGCCGCCAGTTCACCCATGGGTCACCCTCGTCTCGACCCGGAGTCTGCCACCCGTCCGGGTCCCGCTCATTTCGGGCCGAACGACCCTGCCGGGTCCGGGTCTGCGGCCCTGCCCACCTCGGCCGCCCGCAGGCGAAGGTGACGCCCATGTCACCGCCAGCCGGGCTCGTGACAACGCAGGGTGGGAGCCCAATGGACAACTTGCTCGTACTGAGCCTGCTGGCATTCCTGCCGATCCTGGTGATCGGCACGTTGCTGGTCGGCCTCCGCTGGCCCGCGAAGAACGCGATGGCCGCCGGATTCGTCGTCGTCGTCGTGATCGCCATCGGTGTCTGGGACGTGCGCCCGATCTCCGTGGCCGCCTCGGTCATCCAGGGCCTGAGCATCAGCAAGGACATCCTCTACATCGTGTTCGGCGCGTTGCTGCTGCTCGCGACGCTGACCGCATCCGGGGCGATGTCGAGCATCCGCGCCGGATTCACCCGGATCAGCCCCGACCGGCGGGTGCAGGCCATCATCATCGCCTGGCTGTTCGGCTCGTTCATCGAGGGCGCGGCCGGCTTCGGCACGCCGGCGGCCGTCGTCGCCCCGCTGCTGCTCGCCCTCGGCTTCCCGGCCATGGCAGCCGTCATGTGCGGCCTGATCATCCAGTCCACGCCGGTCACCTTCGGTGCGCTCGGCACCCCGATCCTGGTCGGTGTGAACGGTGGCCTCGGCGGCACCGCGGCCGAGGCCAGCATCGTGGCCGCCGGTAGCGACCTGCCCACCTACCTCGGTGAGGTGACGCTGGCGGCCGCGACCGTGCACGCCGTGGTCGGCCTACTCGTGCCGCTGTTCATGGTGACGCTGCTGACGAAGTTCTTCGGCCCGAACAAGCGCTTCACCGAGGGCCTGGCCATCGCGCCCTTCGCCCTCTTCGCCGGCCTGGCCATGGTGGTGCCCTACTACCTGACCGCACGCTTCTTCGGCCCCGAGTTCCCGTCGTTGTTCGGTGCGCTGATCGGTCTTGCGATCGTCATCCCGGCCGCCCGCGCCGGGTTCCTGCAGCCCAAGAAGGTCTGGGACTTCGCGCCCCGCAAGGACTGGGCCAGCCACTGGATGGGCGAACTCGAGCCCAGCGATGCGGCCCCGCGCCAGGTCATCGGCACCGCCCGCGCCTGGTCCCCGTACCTGCTGCTGGCCGGCATCCTGGTGGCGACCCGCCTGCCCGAGTTGGGCATCGGCGACGTCCTCAGGAAGGTCAACCCGGTCTGGAACGACGTCCTCGGCGTCGAGGGTCTCAAGTTCGACTTCGCCGTGCTGTACCTGCCCGGTTTCGTCTTCCTGCTCGCGGTCGTCGCGAGCTACGGCCTGCACAAGATGACCGCCGCCGAGATCAAGACCTCGTGGGCGACGGCCACCAGGCAGATGCTCAAGGCGGCCCCGACGATCCTGATCGCCGTCCCACTGGTCCGCATCTTCATCAACTCCGGTGCTGCGTTCTCCAACGGCGATCTCGCCTCGATGCCGCTGACGCTGGCCGAGGGTGCGGCGTCCGCGGTCGGCTCGGCGTGGCCGCTGATGGCGCCGGTGGTCGGTGCGCTGGGCGCGTTCGCCGCCGGTTCGAACACCATCAGCAACCTGATGTTCGCCCAGTTCCAGTTCGCGACGGCAGAGGGCATCGGCGTCGCCACCCCGGCGATCGTCGCGGCCCAGGCCGTCGGGGGCGCGGCGGGCAACATGATCACCGTGCACAACGTCGTGGCTGCGGCCGCGACCGTCGGCCTGGTCGGTCGTGAGGGCGAACTGCTGCGCAAGGTCGTCATCCCCTGCGGCTACTACCTGCTCGCAGCGGGCGTGATGACGTACATGATCGTGTGGGGCATCGGCGCCAACGCCGGCACGGCCGGCCTGGTCGCGCTGCTGCTGCTGGCCGGCTTCGTCGCGGTGCGCGCCGCGAAGGAACGCCGGGAGGCCGCGAGGGACGAGGCGCCCGGCGCACCGTCGCTGGTCGAGAACGCGCCGCGCTGACCACCTCCGGCGCGGACGCTGGACCCGGGCCCTTCTCGCTGGCAGGGTGACCCACCCTGCGAGGAGGGCCCGGTCCGGGCATCCCCGCTCCCCCGTCGACGCGAAAGCAGCCGATGACACCTCCGACCACCGCGCCGACCTCGACCGCCCAGCGCTTCGCCACCGCGGTCACGGCCTCGGCCGCGGGGCACCTCGAACTGCCCGACCTGGCCGCTGTCGCCGACCACGCCGCCGCCCACGGGCGGCGGGTCGCGGTCGCACCGAGCCTCGATCGTCGGCAGCCGGACCTGCGACGCCTCCTCGAGGAACGCGGCCTGGAGGTGGTGGTCGCCGCCGGCGAAGACCCGGCCGCCGAGGTCGCCGACGTCGACGTCGGGATCGCCGAGGGCGCGATGGGGATCGCCGAGACCGGCAGCGTGCTGGTCAGCGAGCACCCTCTCGGCGACCGGGTGACGACGATGCTGTGCCACCGGCTGGTCCTGCTCGTCGCACGCGATCGGCTCGCCGACCGCCTCGAGTCCGCCGCGACCTGGCTGGCCGGCC
>JAGXST010000277.1 GCA_018335555.1 Actinomycetota bacterium
CCGTGCGCGACCGGGGTCGGGGGGCAACGAGGGAGCGCAGCGACCGAGACGGGGGACCCGACCCAAAGAACCGGTCGGGGGGCAACGAGGGAGCGCAGCGACCGAGACGGGGGACCCGACCCAAAGAACCGGTCGGGGGGCAACGAGGGAGCGCAGCGACCGAGACGGGGGACCCGACCCAAAGAACCGGTCGGGGGGCAACGAGGGAGCGCAGCGACCGAGACGGGGGACCCGACCCAAAGAACCGGTCGGGGGGCAACGAGGGAGCGCAGCGACCGAGACGGGGGACCCGACCCAAAGAACCGGTCGGCTACCCTCGTGAGTCGGGCCCGGGCCGCGTCGTCGTGGTCGCCGCGGCCCGCGAGACTCTCCTCCGCCCACGTCGCAAAGGTTCCACCGTGGCGCTCCAGGTCGGCCTGGTCGGCCTGCCCAACGTCGGCAAGTCGACCCTGTTCAACGCCGTGTCCCAGGCCGGGGCCGAGGCGGCCAACTTCCCCTTCTGCACCATCGACCCCAACGTGGGCGTGGTCGCGGTCCCCGACGAGCGGCTGACCCGCCTGGCCGGGCTCGCCCGGTCGCAGAAGGTCATCCCGACCGCGATCGAGTTCGTGGACATCGCGGGCCTCGTCGCCGGCGCGTCGCAGGGAGAGGGGCTGGGCAACCAGTTCCTGGCCCACATCCGCGAGGTCGACGCGATCTGCAACGTCGTGCGCTGTTTCGAAAGCGACGACATCATCCACGTCAGCGGCTCGGTGGACCCCGCTCGCGACGTCGAGATCATCACGACCGAACTGATCCTCGCCGATCTCGCCACCACCGAGAAGCGGCTGGAGCGGGCCAACCGGTCGGCCAGGACCGGCGACAAGGACCTCGTCCGCGAGCGTGACCAGGTCCTGGCGCTTCGTGATCACCTCGCCGAGGGTCACGTGGCCCGCACCTTCCCCGGCGAACTCGAGCCGACCGTCGCCCGCGAGTTGTCGCTGTTGACCGCCAAGCCCGTGCTGTACGCGGCCAACGTGGCCGAGCACGAACTGCCGGACGCCGCCGGCAACGCCCACGTCGACGTCGTCCGCAAGTTGGCCGAGGCCGAGGGTGCCGAACTGGTCGTGATCTCGGCTCAGGTCGAGGCCGAGTTGGCCGAACTCGACGGCGACGAGCGCGACGAGTACCTCGCCGACCTCGGCCTCGAACGGTCCGGGCTCGAGCGGCTGATCGAACGGGCCTACCGCCTGCTGGGCCTGCTCACCTACTTCACGGCCGGCCCGAAGGAGTCGCGCGCCTGGACGGTCCCGTCAGGATCGACCGCACCGCGCGCCGCCCGCGAGATCCACACCGACTTCGAGCGCGGCTTCATCAAGGCCGAGGTGATCGCCTTCGACGACTACGACCGGCTCGGCTCCGAGGCCGCCGCCCGCGACGCCGGTCGGTTGCGCATCGAGGGCAAGGAGTACGTCGTCAAGGACGGCGACGTCATCCACTTCCGTTTCAACGTGTAAGCCGATCCCACGAGCCCCGTTGCGGGCACAGGAGAGACGATCCACATGGCCAGGACCGAGCCCATCACCCGACTCGAGGTGGCCGCCTGTCCCACCCACCGCGTCGACGTCCGCCACTACTCGCCCTACGAGGTCGGGTGCGCCTGTCTCAACGAGGAACGGCGCGCCGAACTGGCCGAACGGCTGGCCCAGGCGCGCGCAGAGGGCAACCCACTCGCTGAAATGGCCGAGTAGGACCATCTGCCCGACGCCGCCGGACGAACCGACGGTGGGTCGTACCTCCTCGACGACAGGGTTCGCGCGTGGCTCGCAAGGAACTGGGCGGCCGCTTCCAGCGCGGCGCCCGTCTGGCCAGGACGGGCGTGCGTGGAGCTTCCGGGTTCGCCGGCGCCAAGGCGCGCGAACTCGCCGGACGCCCCGGTGCCGAGGACGCCGCTCACCGTGAACTCGCTGCCCATCTCGCCGAGGTGCTCGGCGAGATGAAGGGCGCGGCCATGAAGGTCGGACAACTGCTCAGCTTCGTCGACCTGGACCTGCCGCCCGACGTCAAGAACGTCTACCACGACGCGCTCGCGCAACTGCGCGACGCCGCACCCGCGTTCGATCCGGGCGCGATCGACCAGGTGCTGCGCGAGGAGTACGGAGCCGCGCCCGAGACCGTGTTCGAGACGTTCGAACGGACCCCGCTCGCGGCAGCGTCCATCGGCCAGGTCCACGCAGCGACGCTCGCGGACGGCCGCGAGGTCGTGGTCAAGGTCCAGTACCCCGGCGTCGCCGAGGCGGTGCGATCCGATCTGAAGAACGCCGAGACCTTCCGGCCCATCGCCCGTCTGCTCGCCCCCAACCAGGAGATCGAGCCACTGCTCGAGGAGTTGCGCGAGCGGGTCGACGACGAACTCGACTACCAGCGCGAGGCCCGCTACCAGCGCGCGTTCGCCACCCGCTACGCCGATCATCCCTTCATCCGGGTACCCGACATCGTCGGCGACCTGTGCCGCGCGCGCGTGCTGGTCAGCGAGCGCATCCACGGGGCGAGGTTCGACGAGGTGGCGGCCTCCGCCGACGAGGACCTGAGACAGCGCGTCGGCGAGATCGTGTTCCGCTACGCGTTCGGTTCGATCGGGCGGTTCCGCCTGTTCAACGGCGACCCCCATCCGGGCAACTACCTCGTCGAACCCGAGGGGTCCGCGGCCGACGGCGGCGTGCGCGTGGCCTTCATCGACTACGGGTCGGTGAAGATGTTCACCCGCGAGCGCTACGACTCGATGCGTGCGGTCGAGCAGTCGGTCGCCCGGGCCGACCGCGATCACGCGATCACGGCGTTGCGCGACGCGGGCTTCCTGCCGAAGACGGTGCGCGTGGACGAGGACCTGGTCCACGAGTGGTTCCGGCTCTACACCCGACCCGTCGTCGCCGAGCAGCCGTTCACCTTCACGCCCGAGTACGCCGCCGAGGTGATCCGTTCGACCACCGACCCGCGCAGCCCGTACAGCGACGTGCTGCGCAAGCTGAACCTGCCCCCCGACTACCTGTTGCTCAACCGGATCCAATGGGGGCTGAACTCGGTGCTCGGGCGCCTCGGTGCCACCAACGACTGGCGGGCCATCCGTGACGAGTACGTCGTCGCCGATGCGTCACCGGCCACGCCGCTCGGCGAACTCGACAGCGCCTGGTGGCAGAGCCGCGACCCGGCCGTCGACCCGCCCGCGTAGCGGGCCGGGGCGGTCAGGGCAGGCGGGCGCCGTGCTCGGCGACCAGGGTGTCGAGCCAGCGCGTCAGGAACAGCGCGAAGTGGCCGCGCTCGAGGGTCGAGGAGGCACCGAACGAGCCGTTGCCGTCCCCGGCCGCCCATCCCGCGTCGGCGATCTGGTTGATGGCGCGCTCGTGGGTGCCGCTGTCGTCGACGAACCAGTCCCTCGACGGCGCGGCGAGCCGTTGCCCGGTGCGGTACTCGGCGGCCTTGACCAGCATGCTGGCCATCTGTGCCCGGGTCACCGTCTGGTTGGGCCGGAAGGTGCCGTCGGCGAAACCACCGATCACGCCGATACCGGCCAGGTCGCGGATCGCGGTGGCGTGGACGTTTCCGCTCAGGTCGCTGAAGCCCGGACCCGAGCCGCGCGGCACGCCCCCGGTTCGTTCGAGCGCCCGATGGAGGAAAGCCGCGAACTGGGCCCGGGTGACCGACTGCTGCGGCGAGAAGGTGTGCGCCGACGTCCCCTGCGCGACCCCCCACCACGCCAGGCAGTCGACCGCCCGTGCCTGGGACGCTCCGACGTCGGTGAACCCGGCAGACGGGACGCCCTCGGACGGGCAGGCGTCGTCGATCCCACGCACGGTCGGGACGGGTCGCGATGATGGTGCGGCGGTGCCGTCACCACGCCGGAACACCGCCGTGGCGTACATGCGGCCGTTGGACGCGACCGTCACGCCGATGCCGACCTCGTCGAACGTGGCCGACATCAGGTTGTCGCGGTGACCGGGCGAGTCGAGCCAGCCCCGCATGATGCGATCGGCGGTGGCCTTCCAGCCGCCGATGGCGTCGACGGGCCCCGCCCAGGCGATGTTCTCGCCCCAGGCGGACCAGCAGCAGATCTGCCCGCTGACCGAGGGGTTGTGTCGGAAGGAGCCGGTGCGCGCCATCTCGTCCGACCACGCGCGCGCCACGTCGGTGAGGTCGCCGGCTGCGCGCAACGCAGCGCGGGAGGCGCCGGCACGGACGCGGTTGTGTTCGGCCACGAGGTGGGACTCGGCCGAGGACTCGGCCGAGGTCCGTGTCGGGGCTGCGGTTGCCTCCGTCGCGGTGCCGAACGCGAGCGTGGCAGCCACCATCGCGAGCACCAGGGCCGGCACGGCCAACGCGGACATGGAACGGTGACGCAACGACAACGAGCGGCCTTCGGACGTGGAAGTGGGCTGGCGTACCGGGACGTTCGTCCCGGTTCGTCCCCTGTACCAACGTCCCCGGCCGCTCGTCGGTTCCCGAAGGCCAGGAAGGCCGTGACGGCTCCGACAGGCGGCCGCCGGACCCGAGGGTCC
>JAGXST010000278.1 GCA_018335555.1 Actinomycetota bacterium
CGACGAGGCCCGCGCCTACGGGCGCGATCTGGTCACCTGGGGGATCGGCGGCGGGGTCGTGCTCGCGCTGTTGCTGATCGCCGGCGGCGACGTGCTGCCGCGCCTGCTGACCGACGACCCGCAGGTGCTGGCGGTGATCGCCACCGCGTGGTGGTTCGCAGCGCTCGGGCACGTGATGAACGGGCCGGTGTTCGCCCTCGACGGTGTGCTGATGGGGGCCGAGGACTTCGCCTACCTGCGGACCTGGACCGTGCTCGCCGCGGTGGTGGGCGGCGTCGCCGGACAACTCGTCGCCACGTTCGGTGGCGGACTGCTCGGGCTGTGGGTCGCGGTCCAGGCCATGATGCTGGTCCGCCTCGTCTCCCTCGTGCTGCGCGTCCGGGGGAGCGCCTGGACCCGAACCGGCGCCGGCCTCGTCGCCGAGCCCTGAGGTGTCGCGTGCGCACCACCGATCGTGGTCGCACACCGCCGTGCGAGAGGTGCGCATCCGCCGGGTGATCGCTCGAGTCCGGGCGCGTCCGGACGTCAGGTGCCGCGAAGGTGTCGGACGCTCCGGAGCCGGACGCATCCGGCGCAGCGAGGTCTCGTGATCCGCCGACGTTCTGCACGCGCTGCCCGCTCCGCGGCCCGACAACCGCCGGGGCCTGGTCCGGTGTGGCTGGTGACGGCCGCCATGACCGCTGTCGCCGCCACGCTGACCGTCACCGTGGTCAGCGGTCTGGGCGTGCTGTTTCCCCACCTGCAGATCCCGTTCTGGGCACTCGTGCCCGCGTTCGTGTTCGCCGAACTCCTGGTCGTTCATGTCCACTTGGGCCGTTCGACCCAGACGTTGTCGCTGAGCGAGATCCCTCTCGTCGTCGGCATGGCGTTCCTCGGCCCGTTGGGCCTCATCGCCGCACGGCTGATCGGTTCCACCTACACCCTGGCGGTCCACGTCAAGCAGCCGCCGATCAAGTTCGCGTTCAACCTCGCGATGTGCTGGCTCGAGACCGTGGTCGCCCTCAGCGTCCTGCACGCCGTCCTCGGAGGCGCGCGAGCCGTCGGCCCCCGCGGCTGGCTCGCGGTCGTCGTCGCCGTCATCGCCGTGCACGTCGTGAGCAGCGCGTGCCTGGCCACGGTCGTGTGGCTCCACGAACGCAAGCTGACCATGGGCGGCGTGATACGGATCTTCACCATCGGCCTGCGGGCCGCCATCGCCAACGCCAGCTTCGGCGTCGTCGTCGTGACCGTGGTGGCCGTCGACTGGCGGGGGATCTGGGCGCTGGCCGTCGTCGGCACGACGCTCGTGCTGTCCTATCGCGCGTATGCCGGACTGCACCGCAGCCACGAGGAGATGCGTCGGGTCCAGCAGTTCACCCGCAGCGTCCAGGAAGCGCCCGACAGCGAGGCCGCCGCGATCGTGCTGCTCGAGCAGGCCGCCTCGCTGCTGCGGGCCGAACTGGTCGAGGTCCGCCTGCTCGGACGCGGCGACCGCACCATGGGCCTGCGGCTGCGCGACGGCGTGCTCAAACGCCTACCCGTCGAGACGGCCCCGCCGCTGAGCGTCGATGCCCCCCTGCTGATCTCGGCGGGCACCAGCGTCGCCCCATGGCACCACCCCGCCGCATGGGGCCGCATCGACGAGTTGATGGCGGTACCGCTGCACGGCGACGACCGGACCGTGATCGGTGAACTGTGGGTCGTCAACCGACTCGACGACGTCACCACGTTCGAGGACCGCGACCTCCGGATGCTCGAGACCATCGCCAGGCAGGCGGCGGTCGTGTTCAGCAACGGCCGGTTGGTGGAACGGCTGCGTGACCAGGCCGAGGCCACACTGCAACAGGCCCGTCACGACGAGCTCACGGGGCTGCCCAACCGTGCCCACTTCCACGAACTGGTGCGCGGTGCCCTCGACACGGGCCGGCCCGCCGCTGTCCTGTTGCTCGACCTCGACCGGTTCAAGGAGGTCAACGACACCCTCGGGCACGAGGCCGGCGACCACCTGCTGCGACAGGTCGCCACCCGTCTGCGTGCGGCGACCCAGCTGGGGGTCACGGTCGCCCGCCTCGGCGGGGACGAGTTCGCGATCCTGCTGCCCGGGGTCGCCAGCGCCGCCGAGGCCAGTGTCGCGGCCCACCAGGTCGTCGGCGGCTTCGACGTCCCCTTCGAGGTCGACGACGTGTCCCTGGACGTCGCCGTCAGCCTCGGGTTCGTGCTGGCGCCCGAGCACGGGGACCAGCCCGAGGTGCTGCTCCAGCGCGCCGACGTGGCGATGTACTGGGCGAAGGAGCGCCGCACCGGCATCGAGGTGTATGCGGCCGAACGCGACCCCTACAGCGCACGGCGACTGGCGATGGTGCACGACCTGCGTCAGGCCATCGATACCGGTCAGCTCGCCGTGCACTACCAACCGCTGCTCGACCTGCTGACCGGCGGTGTGCGCGGGGTCGAAGCACTGGTGCGCTGGCGCCACCCCGAGCACGGCCCGATCGTGCCCGACGAGTTCATCCCCCTGGCCGAGCAGACCGGCCTGATCGTGCCGCTCACCGAGCTCGTGCTGCGCACGTCGCTGCAGCAGTGCCGGACCTGGCGGGCCGCCGGTGCCGGGATCGGCATTGCGGTCAACGTCTCGGCCCGCAGCCTGCTCGACCTGCACTTCCCCGACCTGGTCCAGCGGATGCTGCGCGAGGCGCGACTGCCCGCCGAGGTGCTGACCCTCGAGATCACCGAGACCGGCATCCTGGTCGACTCGATGCGCACGAAGGAGATCCTCGAACGGCTGTCGGGGACGGGAGTGAAGCTGGCCATCGACGACTTCGGCACCGGCTACTCCTCGCTCGCCCGCCTGAAGGAACTGCCCGTCGACGAACTCAAGATCGACCGGTCCTTCGTGAGCAACATGACCGTGAACACCGACGACCACGCCATCGTCGCCTCGACGATCGAGCTCGGCCGCAATCTCGGACTGCTGGTCGTCGCCGAAGGTGTCGAGGACGGTGAGACGGTCACGCAGTTGTCGGAGCTGGGCTGCCACGTCGGCCAGGGAATGCACTTCGGCCTCGCCCTGCCGGCCGAGCAGATGACCGAGCGCCTCGGCCTGCCCGCGCTCGCCCCGGTCGTCGGCCGCATCGGAAGCTCCGACTGATCGTGCGGTCAGCCGCCGTCGGTACGCTGCGGCGCTCGAGGCGTAAGGGAGCGTCGATGGCTGGTCGTGGCAGCACCGCTGCCGGTCGTGTCGCCCTGGTGTGGGACCCAGCACTGGCCGACTACGACCTCGGCCACGACCATCCCCTCGCGCCGATCCGGGTCGAGTTGACCATGGCGCTCATCCGGGCCAGTGGCCTGGTCGGCAACGGCGCCGTCGAGGTCCCGCCGGGCAGCTTCGACGAAGCCGAACTGCTGCGCATGCACCGGCCCGCCTTCGTCGACACCGTGAAGCGTCTCTCGGCCGACGTGACCGCGCGCGCCGACGCCGAGTTCGGGCTCGGTGACGGCGACACGCCCGCCTTCCCGGGCATGCATCCGACCTCGATGCTGATCTGTGCCGCCTCGCAGGAGGCGGCCCGCCAGGTGTGGCAGGGCGACGCCGACCACGCCTTCAGCCCGGCCGGTGGTCTGCACCACGCCATGCCCGACCGGGCTGCCGGCTTCTGCATCTACAACGACCCGGCCGTGGCGATCGACTGGCTGCTCGAGCACGGCGCAGAACGTGTCGCCTATGTCGATGTGGACGTGCACCACGGCGACGGGGTCGAGGTCATGTTCGCCGACGACCCGCGGGTGCTGACCATCTCGCTGCACGAGTCGGGCAGGTTCCTGTTTCCCGGCACGGGGCACGCCTCCGACATCGGCGGCGACGGTGCGCCCGGGTCGGCGGCCAACGTGCCGCTGCACCCCGGTACGACCGGCGACGTGTGGCTGGACGCGTTCGACGCCGTCGTCGAACCCCTGGTTCGTGCGTTCGCTCCCGACGTGCTCGTCACCCAACTCGGCTGCGACACACATGCGACCGACCCCTTGGCCCACCTCTCGCTGACCGTCGACGACGACGCCGAGGCCTATCGCCGGCTCCACGACCTCGCCCACGAGGTGTGCGGCGGGCGGTGGGTCGCGTTCGGCGGGGGCGGCTACCAGGTGGTCGACGTCGTCCCGCGCGCGTGGACGCTGGCTTTCGCGGAGATGGCGGGCAGGCACGTGCCGATCGACACCCCGATGCAGTGGCAGGAGTTGGCCTACGCGCGTACGGGCCGGACCCCCCCGCGCTCGTTCACCGACGACCCGGTGCGCGTCGCCGACGAACTGCGTGAACAGGCACGTCGTGCCGCGGCCGAGTCCGTCGAGGCCGTCCGCAGGCTCGTCATGCCACTGCACGGCATCCGGGTTCCGCCGACCGTCGGCTGACGATCGGCTGACGGGGTCCCGGGCCACGACCTGACGGGGCCGGTCTGGTTCACTCGTGCCGGTCCACGACGTGGGCGCTGACGACGGGGAAGGTGAGCCACGTGGCCGAGGGCCGGCGGGTCATGATCACCGGTGTCGCCGGTGACCTCGCCGGGTTGTTCGCTGCCGCGCTCGAGGCCCGTGACGACGTGGCGCACGTGGTCGGGGTGGACATCCGGACCCCGACGGCGTCACTGCAGCGCACCGAGTTCGTCCGTGCCGACGTGCGCAACCCGGTGGTCGCACGCGTGCTCGAGCAACAGGGCATCGACACGGTCGTGCACATGAGCACCACCAGTGGTCCGTCAGGGTCGGGCGGTCGGGCCGTGATGAAGGAGCGCAACGTCATCGGGGCGATGCAGTTGCTCGCCGCCTGCCAGAAGACACCGTCGGT
The DNA here is from genome assembly GCA_018335555.1 of Actinomycetota bacterium. Classification (GTDB taxonomy): domain Bacteria; phylum Actinomycetota; class Nitriliruptoria; order Nitriliruptorales; family Nitriliruptoraceae; genus Egicoccus. Next base: position 4,817 of record JAGXST010000278.1, read on the forward strand.
GCGACGGTTCGTGCTCAAGTCGACCGCCGCGGTGTACGGCTCGGAGCACACCGACCCGGTCAGCTTCCGCGAGACCGACCAGCCACGGACCCCGCCACCGCACGGTTTCGCCAAGGACGCCACCGAGATCGAGGAGTACGTCGGCGCGTACGGGCAACGTTGCGAGGACGTCGACGTCACGATCCTGCGCTTCGCGAACTTCGTCGGCGGACGTACCGACAGCGCCTTCAGCCGGCTCTTCTCGCTCCCCGCCGTCCCCACGGTGCTGGGCTACGACCCGCGGCTGCAGTTCTGCCACGAGGACGATGCCGTCGAGGTGCTCGCCCGCGTCGCCTGTGGCCACCATCCCGGGGTCTACAACGTCGCCGGCGACGGTGTCGTCTACCTCTCCCAGGCGATCCGGCTCGCCGGTCGCGTGCCGGCCCCGGTCCCGCGCCCCTTCGTCGACGGGGTGGCCGGGCTGCTCTACCGCAGCCGCCGCATCGACGTCTCGCCCGAGCAGTTGCGCTTCCTGCAGTTCGGACGGGCGATCGACACGACCAGGCTGCGCGAGGACATCGGCTACCAGCCGCGCTACTCCAGCCGCGCCGCGTTCGAGGACTTCGTCCGTCGGCGTCGCATCCGTGGCCTGGTCGCACACGACGAGGTGCGCCGTCTCGAACACGAGGTCAACGCGTTCCTCGCCCGCCACGACCAGCGACGATTCCTCGCGGCCGAACCGGTCTCGGAGGATCGAAGATGAGCGGCGAGGGTGCAGGGCACGCCGAGGTGATCTCGATCGCGGAGCAGCGCGCCGCCCGCGAACAGGCCGCATCGGGCGACGCACGCCCGCGCTGCCAGGCAACCACGCTCGACGGTCGACGGTGCCGCAACTACGCGGTCGACGCCGGCCACTGCCGCGTGCACTCGGTACGCACCGATGTCCCCGAGCCGCCCTCAGCGGACGAGGCAACCGACGAGGGCGCTGCCCGCCGCCGCGTCGACGAGGAGGCCGCCCGACGCGGTTGGCAGCCGCCTCAGGACGCCTTCGCGCTGTTGCGCGACCTGCTCGGCGCCGACTGGGGCCGCCACCTCAGCGATGCGGCGGCGTTCGTGCGACGCCGTCTGACCGGCGACTACGAGATCGACGAGTTCGGGTTCGACGAGGACCTGACCACCCACCTGCTGATGCCGTTGATCCGTCCGCTGCACCGCTACTGGTGGCGGGTCGCCTCGTACGGGGCCGAGCACATCCCCACCGAGGGCGGGGGCCTGGTCGTCGCCAACCACGCGGGCACGCTGCCTGCGGACGCGATGATCACCCGCCTCGACATCCTCGACCAGACCGGCCGGCACGCCCGTGAACTCGCGGCCGACCTCGCGATGCGCACGCCCTTCGTCGGCCCGTTCACCCGCAAGACCGGTGCCACCCTCGCCTCGGGTCCCGACGCGGACCGGTTGCTCGAACGCGGCGAACTCGTTGCGGTGTGGCCCGAGGGCTTCAAGGGTGTCGGCAAGCCGTGGCGTGACCGCTACCGGCTGCAGCGATTCGGTCGCGGCGGGTTCGTGTCGACCGCACTGCGCGCCCAGGTGCCGATCGTGCCGACCGCGATCGTGGGCAGCGAGGAGATCTATCCACTGATCTACGACCTGCGTGTCGTGGCGCGTGTGCTCGGGCTGCCCTACTTCCCGATCGTGCCGCAGATGTTCGCGCTGCCCGTGCTCGGCCCGTTCGCACTGCTGCCGCTGCCGTCGAAGTGGGTCATCGAGTACGGCGAACCGATCGACACCACGCGTTTCGGGCCGCAGGCCGCCGACGACCCCATGGTGGTCTTCGACCTCACCGACCACGTCCGGGACACGATCCAGCACATGCTGCACCGCAACCTCATGGGCCGACGCTCCGTCTTCCTGTGACCCACGTCGTCGGGACCTTCCGCCCTGGCCGGGTCGGGCGACGAGGTGTTGGCTGTGACGAGGCCGAGCCCGGAGTTCTCGTCACATGTCAGCCCCGGTGTCCACGTCACCGGATCGGCCGCGCGGCGGTGGCCGCGGGGTCGGCCCGACGAGGTCGCACGTCTCCATGCCTTCAGCGACGGGGTGTTCGCGTTCGCGGCCACGCTGCTCGTCGTCAACCTGCGAATTCCGGACAGCTACGACGACCTGCTCACCGCGCTCGGCAGAGTCCCTGCCCTGGCGCTGGCGTTCGCCGCCGTGGTCTCGCTCTGGGCCATCCACCGCGGCTTCTTCTCGCGCTACCCGCTGGCGGACACGTGGAGCGTGGCACTCAACGCGGTGCTGCTGTTCGTCGTACTGATCTACGTCTACCCGCTCAAGCTGCTGGTCGAGGTCACCTCGGCGCGCGTCCTCGGGGTGCAGGTCGGCACGCTCGGCGTCATGGCCGCCACCGACGTCGAACGCGTCTACATGATCTTCGGTGCCGCCGTGATCGCCACCTGCGTGGTGCTGGCTGCGCTGCACCTGCGTGCCTGGCAGTTGCGGGAGACGCTGGGTCTCGACGCCCTCGGGCGGGTGGAACTCGTCGCAGGCGGGGCGACCTATGTCGGGATCGCGATCATGGCCGGTGTGGCGTCGGGCATCGCGGCGTTGGGGATCGGCACCGCCTGGGGACTGCCGGTATGGATCCTGCTGACCGTCTCCCCGCTGCTCGAGCTGGCCCGGACCACCTACCTGCGGCGGCGTGCCCCGGGTGTACGTCAGCCCTGAGTCAGTCTTCCCTGCGGCGGAGGGCGACGGCGCCGGCCATGGCGGCCAGGCCGAGGAGGCCGGCCAGACCCGGACCCGTGTTCGGCAGTTCGCCCGGGTCGTCGATCACGTCGGGGCTGACGGTCGGTTCCGCCGGGGTGGCGTTCACGCCGACGCTGGTCTCGTTGGCGTGAACGATGACGGCGATCTCGCCACCGACGTCGGCCAGGCCGGGCAGTGCCGCCAGCGGCATCGACGCGGCGATGACGAACGGGGTCGTGCCCGCGGACGTGCCGGCGCCTTCGATCTCGCCGGTGTACGCCTGGCCCTGGGTGATGGCCTGGGTCGACAGGGCGCCGAGCAGTTGGTCGACACCGTCGAACACGGGGGCGAGCGATCCGCCGAGGAGTTCGTCCTGGACGATCTGCTCGAGCACGCCGATGTCACCCAGGGGGCCCTCGGTGGCGATCAGGCGCAGCAGGCTCTGCTCCTGCGGGCACGTCCGCAGCTGCAGGTCGGTCACGGTGGCGGAGCGGGTGGCCTCGGCCCCGTCGGTGGTCGCGGTCGAGGAGAAGGTGTAGGGCTCGGTGCCGTCGCCGCCGACGCAGGCGATGCCCAGGGTGTTGAGCCCGGTGAACGTCGACGTCGCCGTGGCGGTCACGGTGCCATCGTCGTGGACGACCTCGGAGGTGGCGGCGATCAGGTCGAGGTCGACCAGCGGGACGTCCGC
>JAGXST010000279.1 GCA_018335555.1 Actinomycetota bacterium
CTCGGGACGATGCATCTGGCCTGGGGGATAGGCTTTCTGCTGGGGCCACCACGGATGACGCATGTCGAAGCCTCGAGAGCGGGGGACGCCGATCGTTGAGCCGGGCGGCCACGCTGCAGAACCGGACGGACCCGACACGGTGACGGGACCGGATGCCGCCGTGCCCGCAAGGCCGCGCAACCCCGACGACACCGGCCCGATCACGTCGCGGGCGCAGCCGCCGCTGCGTGATCTGTCCGATGACGCGCCGATGCTGGCGCGGCTGAACGCCATCGGGTTCCGGCTGGTCATGCTGCTCGACGGCGTCCTGATCTACCTCGCGGCCGTCGCGTCCGTGGTCGTGCGCTACGGGCTGCGGTGGCCGACCTACTCGGTGACCCACTACCTGGTCTCGTTCGGGGTGCTGACCGCCATTTTCGTCGCGAGCCTGTACCTCGGCGGGCTCTACGAGCGCGAGCCGCGGCTCGGGGCCCCACCCGCGCTGCCCCGCGCCGTCCGCCAGACCCTGGCCGCCGCCGGGCTGTTCGTGCTGTCGAACCTGGTGCTGACCGGTGCGGCACGCGAACTCGGCTGGATCCGCAGCACCCGCGTCGTGCTGCCGCTGCCGATCCCCAACCTGGTCGCGCTGATCGTGGTCGCCGCGGCCGGCGTCGCGTTCAACCGCTGGTGGGTCGCCCGCGAACGCACCCGCCGCGAGGGCCCTCCCAAGATCCTGCTGGCCGGCAACGAAGCCGACCTCGAGATCGCCCGCCGCCACATCGGCCTCGACCAGCGGCGCAGCCGCATCGTGGTCGAGGTGTCCGAGCCGGCCCAGATCCTGCCCGCGGTCCGCCGCACCGACGTCACCGACGTCGTCGTGGTCACCGGCCGCTGGCTCGACGAGCTGTACCCGCACGCGGTCGAACGGCTCGACCAGGCCGGTATCACGATGCTGCTGCGCGTGACCGGTCGCGAGACGATGTTCGGACTCGAACGCCTGCGCGAGGTCGGCGGCCTGCCGTTCGTGCTGTTGCGGCCGCAGACGATGCCGCGGTCCCGACGGCACTTCAAGCGCCTGTTCGACCTGACCGTGCTGGCCGTCAGCGCCCCGGCGCTCCTGGTGCTGATCGGCATCATCGCGCTCCACCAACTGGTCGCCGTCGGTCGGCCGTTGCTGTACTGGCAGGAACGCGTCGGTGCCGGTGGCCGTCGGTTCCAGATGCTCAAGTTCCGCACCATGAAGGTCGACGCCGAAGCCGCGACCGGCGCGAAGCTGGCCGAACAGGACGACCCCCGCGTGATCCCGGCCTGCCGGTGGGTGCGGGCCACCCGCATGGACGAGTTGCCGCAGGTGTGGAACGTGCTGCGTGGTGAGATGTCGCTGGTCGGTCCGCGGCCCGAGCGGCCCGAGTTGACCGCCCGTTTCGAGACCGCGATCCCCGGCTACGCCCGCCGTCACGCGCTGCCGCCCGGCCTGACGGGTCTGGCCCAGATCCACGGCCGCTACCACACCGACCCCGAGTACAAGCTCGGCTACGACCTGCAGTACCTCGTCAACTGGTCACCCGTGGTCGACCTCGAGATCCTCGCCCGCACCGTCTGGGTCGTCCTCGCCCGAAGGCTCTGATTGATCTGCCGCCGCTTCCTGTCGGCCTGGCAGCGAGCCCGCACGGGCGTGCGTGCGAACTGGTCAGCGGCGGCCTGCTGCGGTGCCGCCGCGACGATTCGGCAGTCTCAACCGGGTAACCCCGCCTTGCGGAGGAAGGCGAGGACCTCGTCGTCGTCGAGGCCGGCGTCGCGCAGTGCTCGTGCGAGGCGGCCGATCAGCAGCGCGTTGCCGCAGCGCGGGCAGAAGTTGCCCTGCGCGAGTCCGTCGGGCAGGCGGAACCCGCACCGGTTGCACTCGGTCAGGTCGAGCCGCTCCTGCACCCCCGCGTCGCGCAGCGCGTCGACGTAACCGCGCGCGTACTCCCACTGGATGTAGCGGTCGGGCTCGGGGGCGTAGGCGGGCTCGTGGACCGGCGTCTCGCCGGTGTCGATCAGCAGTTGCAGGTTCTCGCGCAGCATGTCCCAGGGGTAGTAGTGCTCCTCGGCGCAGTCGTGGCACCACACGGCCACGCCGCGGTAGCCCTCGGGCCGGAACGTGGCCTCGAAGTCGGCGAGGTCGTGCAGGTCCTGCTGGATGAGCGCGGTCTCGTGCTCGTCCAGCGGCTCCTCGAAGCTCTCGTCGTCGTCGAACCCTTCTTCCTCGAAGCGTTCGTCGTCGAAGTCGTCGTCCGCCACGGATGGCCTTTCGCGTGCCGTTGCTCGTCGCCTCCCCGGACCATGGGGCGGTTCAGCGTACGTCGGTCCGGCTGCTTCGGGGCCAGTAGGCTCGTTGCCCTGTTCACGACCAAGGTCAGCGCGTGCACCAGACCACCATCGGCGGCTTCAAGCAGGCCAGTGTCGGGTACGAACTCGCGGACGTCTCGCTCGTCCCGAGTCGCCGCACCCGCGACGTCGAGTTGGTCGACGTCTCCTGGTCGCTCGATGCCTACCGCTTCCAGATCCCGGTGCTCGGCGCCCCGCTCGACGCGGTCACCTCGCCGGTCAGCGCAGGCCAGTTGGCCGGGCTCGGCGGCGTCGGGGTGCTGGCACTCGAGGGCGTGTGGACCCGCTACGAGGAGCCCGAGGAGGTCCTCGACGAGATCGCGAAGCTGCAACCGGGCGCGGACGCCACCGTTCGCCTGCAGCAGCTCTACCACGAGCCGGTCCGCGAGGAGCTGATCGGGCGTCGCATCGAACAGCTCAAGGCCAACGGCGGGCTGGCCGCCGGCAGCCTGACCCCGCAGAAGGTCGAGCGCTACCACCACGCCGCCCTCGAGGCCGGGCTGGACCTGCTGCTCGTCAACGGCGTCACCGTCACGGCCCAGCACGTCGGCGTGCCGGGCAGCGATCCCCTCGACCTCAAGTCCTTCACCGCCCGCTACGACATCCCGGTCGTCGCCGGTGGCGTCGCGTCGGCCAAGTCCGCCCTGCACCTGATGCGCACCGGCGCGGTCGGCGTGCTGGTCGGTACCGGCGCGTCGGTGTCGACCACCCACGACGCCCTGGGCATCCACGTGCCGCTGGCCACCGCGATCGCCGAGGTCGCCGCCGCCCGCTCGCGCTACCTCGAGGAATCCGGCCGTTACGTCCACGTCATCGCCGCGGGCGGCATCCGCACCGGCGGTGACCTCGCCAAGGCGATCGCCTGCGGCGCAGATGCGGTCATGCTCGGTCGCGCACTGGCGGCCGCCGACGACGCGCCCGGCCGCGGCGCGTACTGGGGCCTGGCCGCCGCGCACAACACGCTGCCACGCAGCCACTACACCCACGTCCAGCAGGTCGGCCCGCTGCAGGTCGTGCTCGAGGGCCCGGCCCACCGCGCCGACGGCAAGGTCAACCTCGTCGGCGGCCTGCGCCGCGCGATGGGCGTCACCGGCTACGAGTCGCTCGCCCGCCTCAAGGACGCCGAGTTGGCGGTCCGCGCCGGCGCGGTGTCGTCGCCGCCGCGCGGCTGAGGACGGCCATGGGCGCAGGCGCGGACGGCGGCTCGCCCACGCACCGCCCCGGGCGCGGCGGTGACCTCGCCGTGGTCGGCTACGCCCTGGCGGTGGTGGTCGGGGTCGTGCACGTCGTGGTGCCGAACTGGGACGCCGGGCTCGCGCTGCCGGCCACGGCTGCGTACCTCGCCGGTCTCGTCGTGCTGCTCCTCGTCCGCCGGGTGCACCGATCGGGACGTGACACGTTCGGTGCACTCCTCACCGTGGCGGCGGTCGCCGGCGTCGTGCTCGCCGGCTGGGTCATGCTCCGGTTCGCACTGGCTCTGCCGGACGCCGTCGGCGCGGAGTACGGCTTCTACCGCCTGAAAGGGCGGATCACGACGCCGCTGGGCGACCACAACACCGCGGCCGGGCTGCTGCTGCCGATGCTGGTGGCCACGACACTGCTCGCGGTGCGCGACCCGCGTTGGCGGTTCGGGGCCGGCCTGGTCGCACTCGGGATCGCCGCCACCCTGTCGCGGGGTGCCGCCGCCGTGCTCGCGGTCGTCGTCGTGCTGGCCTTCGCCGTCGCGTCGCGTCGCGAGGTCGCCGTGACGCTGACGGCGGCCCTCGCCGTCGTGGTGGCGGTGCTGGTCCTGGTCGGCAGCGTCCTGGACACCAGCGTGCCCGCCGGGACGGCACCGTCCGGACCGTCCGGCGAGTCGGGGCTGGCCGAGGTGCTCGGTGCGTCGATCCTCGGGCGCATCGACCTCGCCGCCCGCGGCGTGGAGGTCGGGGTCGCCCATCCGCTGGCCGGGATCGGTCTCGGCGCCTTCGGCGACGCTGCCGCCGACCTGCCCGAGCCCAACGACCACGCCCACCAGCAGTTCGCGCACGCCATCGCCGAAGGCGGGATGCCGTTGCTCCTGGCGACGCTGCTGGTCGTCGGCGCGCTCGTGGTCCGGGCCGGCCGCGCCCTGCGCGGGTCCGCCACGCCGCAGCGCGACCTCGTCGTCCTGGGCGGCGCCGGACTGCTGTTGCACGCGCAGGTCGACATCCAGTCCGGACTGCTCGGATTGGAGGTGGTGCTGGCTGCGCTCACCGGTCTGGCCGCGACGGTCGCAGCAGGCACCCCCGATAGCCTGCCGGCTCCCGCCGACCTGTCCCCACCGGCATAACGTCAGCGCAGTGCCCACCGTAGGAATGCCGTGAACCTGTTCGTGCTCGGCATCGTGGCCGAGGCCGGCCGCGCCGAGGCCCTGCAACGCAGCATCCTCGACGCCCATCACGCCACCACACCGTTCGCGGGGATGGACCACCAGGCCGAGGTGTGGCAGCGCGGTCACGTCGTCGCGGCCTCGTTCTCGATCCACGCCGACCGGCTCGCGATCGGCGGTTACAGCCGCGCGACCGAGCACGCCTTCGACACGTTCGCCGGGTTGCCCCGCCTCGCCTCGCTCGCCGGCGGCCGCGACTGGGGCGCGGCCCTCGGTGAGGCGCGTGACGGCAACCGGTTCGAGCCCCGCGACCTCGGCGGCGTGTGGGCGCTGGCCCGCGCCACGAGCGACCAGGTCGAGGTCCGCACGTCGTCGACGGGCAGCATCCCTCTCGTCCTCGCCCGCCGACCCGGCCTCGTGCTGCTGTCGAACCGCGCGACCCTGGCGCGTCTGGCCGCGTGGCCCGACGCGCCGATCGCCTACGACACCGACGCGCTGTCCACGCTGTGCTCGAGGGGTTGGCTCGCCCACGACCGGGTCCCGTTCTCCGGACTCGAACTGCTCCCGCCGGGCGTGCTGGTCCGGGCCGGACTCGACGGCATCCACGCCGAGATCGCCCAACGGCTCGCCGAGCCGGGCGAGGCGCCCACCGGCGTCGCCTCGGGCGGGGGGCGCGATGGAGTCGCCTCGGGCGCGGGGCGCGATGGACACGACGTCGGCGACGTCTACGACGAGATGGCCGCCGAACTGCTCGCGGCGGCCAAGGAGGTCGGCGGGCTCGGTCCACGCCCGCGGCTGGAGTTGACCGGCGACCCGGTCACCCGCCTGAGCGCCGCCGTGTACGCCGCGGCCGGCGTCGACGCCATCGCGGTCACCCCCCATGCCCAGGGTGACCCACACGCCGTCGTGGCCGGCGAGGTCGCCCGGGCGATCGGCTTCGAGCACGTCTGCGAACCCGTCGAGGTGGCGGCCGGTGACGTCGTCGACGCCGCCACCCGCCAGGTGTTCCAGGGCGAGGGCCTGTCCAACGTCTACGACCCGGCACCGCCGGTGCGTCTCGACCCCGTCGTCGAGGTCGTCCGGCACGCGGGCGGGTCGCTGCTCGGCGGCTACGACAACCTCGCCAGCGGTCCGCGGCCGCCGGTCGAATCGGTCGAGGACGCCCGCCGCTTCCTCGACGACCTCGCGCTGCACAACTACATGCTGCTGCTGCGCGACGAGGCCCACACCGCCCAACAGCAGATCAACCGGCGTACCGCCGAGGAACTGCTCGCCGAGGTCGGCCGCCTGAGCTTCTACGAGTTGGCCTGGCTACGGCTGCGCGAGGGGCGTGGCACGGGCGCGAACCGCCAGGCCGCCGGCTACGGCGCCGTGCAGCCCGCCCCGATGCTCGACGACCGGGTGCTGCGCCACCTGCAGGCGATCCCGCTCGACCACAAGCGCTCGCACCGGGCCGTCTTCGAACTGGTCCGGCGGCTGCAGCCGTCGTTGGCCACGATCCGCTTCGTCGGCCGACGCTGGCGGTTCGAGGACGAGGGACCGTCCGACCTGCTGGACCCGCAGACGTGGGCAGTCCGGGAGCCCCTCCCCGCGGCAAAGGCCGACCCGGGCTGGCGTGCGGCCACCGGGCGGCGTCCGCTGCCCGTCGTGGTCGAGCGGCTCGGTGAGCGCGATGCTCTGCTCGACGAGATCATCGACCGAAACGCCCTGCGCGAGGCGCTGCGCGGCGACGAACCGTTGTCCGACTCCGACGTGCGCAGCCTGCTCGGCACACTGACGGCGCGGCAGTTGGTCTCCGACGCCTGGCTTCCCGACACCCGACGTGGCCGCCGCGGAAGCGCCGCCGCGCGCACCACCGCCCGTTGAGCGCAGGAGAACGATTGAGCTCCCCGACCCGTGACGCCGTCGTCGTCGTCGACTTCGGCGCGCAGTACGCCCAACTGATCGCGCGTCGCGTCCGCGAGGCCCGCGTCTACTCCGAGATCGTGCCGCACACGACGCCGATCGACGAGATCCTCGCCCGCGAGCCGGCGGCGATCATCCTCTCCGGCGGGCCGTCGTCGGTCTATGCCGACAATGCGCCTGCGGTCGACCCGGCCCTGTTCGAATCGGGCGTCCCCGCATTCGGGATCTGCTACGGGTTCCAGGCCATGGCCTCGGTGCTGGGCGGCCGGGTCGAGCGCACCGGTACCGCCGAGTTCGGCGGCACCCCCCTGCAGGTCGTCGGGGCCGACTCGACGCTGTTCCACGGCCTGCCCCGGGCCCAGTCGGTGTGGATGTCGCACGGCGACGCGGTCACGCAGGCACCCCCCGGCTTCGACGTCGTCGCGACGACCGACCACACCCCGGTCGCCGCGTTCGAGGACACCACGCGCCGCCTCGCCGGCGTGCAGTTCCACCCCGAGGTGCTGCACTCCGAGCACGGCCAGGCCGT
>JAGXST010000280.1 GCA_018335555.1 Actinomycetota bacterium
GACCTCGTGCTCGGGTCGCGGGAGGAATAGACCTCGTGCTCGGGTCGCGGGAGGAATAGACCTCGTGCTCGGGCTGGCGCCCGGAGCGGCACCTGGCAACCTCCGGCGATGGACCCGCTGCATCACGGCGGTTGCGGGTAGGTCGGTCACCCGACCTTCGCCGCCGCCCGGTCGATTCTCGCGTGCTCGGTCGAGTCAGGCCGTCACCGGTGACGGTCTGACTCGACCGTGACGGCCTCCGTCGACCGGCGTGGCGGTGTCGCCCGGACGCGTCTATGCCACTGACGACCGTCGATGTCGGGGCTGGTCGCCAGTGTTGGCGGCCTCGTGCGACATCGACGAGCAGACGCGCCACGGCAACCGTGCGGAACGCCCGTGTCTGCCACCAGCGCGCGGCTGCTCTCACTCGGGTCGTCCAGCTTTTCGGGCTGCGGCGACTCGCAGGGCGCGACGCGCAAGGCATGATGGAGCTGTCCGACGTGCGTGCGCCGTCACCTTCGATTCTCGGCGGGGCCGCACACCGTCGGCGCCACACGCAGGCGAGGGGGACCACGATGTCCCGCAAGGATCTGCTGCGACGCGTGCACACCCGGCTGCGGACGATGCGGTGTCGGGCATGCGGCGAACGCTACGCGCGGCGGCTCCCCTACTGCCCCGTGTGCAAGCACGACCCTGACAACTTCGGCGGTGCTCCACCGCCACCGAACCCGCTGAAGTGAGCTCAAATCTCGCGAGATGAACCGAACGCGGGACGACGCCCGATGTGACCAGCTGATCTCGACGCCACCGCCCGTCGACGTCGACGCCCTGGATCGTCCGAGTGCGGCGTACGAAGGACCCTGTCAGTCGGTGGTGGGGCCGTCCTCGCGGCGGGCGGCTTTCATCTCGGACTCGTGGACGTGGTGGCGGCCGGCGACGAGTTGTTCGCGGACACGCCGTTCACCGGCGGTGGCCGCGTCGTGATAGGTGCGGTCGAAGTCCTCGACGATCTCGAACGTCCAGCGGTCCTCGATGGCGTTGCGGCCGAGCCAGGTCCGCGAGAGCTCCTCGGCGAGGGTCTCGTGGCCCGCCTCGCGCAGCATCTCGATGCCTTCGCCGAGGAGCAGGTCGGCTCGGCCCATCTGCTGGTGGAAGGTGTAGAGCGTGCCGCGGGCGCGCACGACCCACTCGTAGGCCTCGCCGATCCTGCCGACGGCGGCGACCGTCGCGTCGTCGACCCCGTCGGGACGGGCGTGCTCAGCATCCGGCTGGCGTGACATCGGCGGGCCTTCGCGGTCGGGCGACGGCCCAGCCGACTACCGGGCCGTGAGGATGGCCTCCACTTCTACGGGGCTGTCCAGCGGCAGCACCGGCACACCTACCGCCGAACGGGCATGCACCCCGGCGTCGCCCAGGACCGCGGCGAACAACTCGGAGGCACCGTTGGCGACCAGGTGCTGTTCCGTGAAGTCCGGTGTCGACGCGACGAACACGGTGACCTTGACCACGCGCACGCGATCGAGGTCACCGAACGCGGCGGCCGCGACGGCCAGCACGTTGAGTCCGGCCGTGCGCGCGAGATCGGCGCCCTCGGCGGTGGTCAGCCCGTCGCCGAGCTTGCCGGTGCGGGGCAGCGCCCCGTCGACCACCGGGAGCTGTCCCGCGGTGAAGGTCAGACCGCCGGCAGCGTCGGGCAGTTGCGCCCACGGCTGGTAGGCGGCGGCGGGCGCCGGCGCGGGGGGCAGGCCCAGGCCGAGGTCCTCGAGACGTTCGAGCGCGGACATGTCAGGCCTTCGGACGCTTGAAGTAGGCGACGTTCTCGGCGACGGCGACCAGTTCCCAGCCTTCGTCACCCCACTGATTGAGGATCTGCTGCAGCGCGTGGCTGATCAGCGGTGCGGTGGCGTACTCCCAGCGGGTCACGATGGCCTCTTCCGGCAGGTGGCGGGTCGGCTGCTTCCTACCGCAGGACACCCGGTACCGGCAACACGGCCGGCGTTCAGCCGGCGCGGGCCGTCATCTGCCGACCGCCGCCCTGGGCCAGCACCGAGCGGCGATCGGTCTCGCCGAGGCCGCCCCAGACCCCGTAGGCCTCGCCTGTCGCCAATGCGTAGTCCCGACAGGCGGCCATCGCCGGACACGTCGCGCACACCGCCTTGGCGGCACGTTCCCTCGCCTGCCGGTCGTGCTTGCTCTCGAACCCCGTCGGGCCGAAGAACAGCCCGGGATCCTCGGTGCGGCAGCGGGCGTGGTGCTCCCAGTCGTTTTCGACGAGCAGAGTCGTCGCCCCCATCACGTGCAAGTGCTCCCCCTCGCGTCGTACCTCGAAGTAGGGCGAGGCTACTCGCGACCCCTCCCCGGTGACTAGACCTGAGTTGCGACGCTGGCGTCCAGCGCGCGCCGGTCCGGGTCAGCCCGGCTCGCCCGGGTCCGCGCCGTGCACCGCCGGGGTGGCGTCCGCAGCCGCGTCGAAGGGCTCGACGAGCACGACCGCACCCTCGACCGCATGCACGCGCACCGGCGTGCCGACCTTGGCGCGGCGTGTGTCGCCGGTCCAGCGCGCCCGCCACAGGGCGCCATCGATGTAGACGTGCCCCTCGGGGTTGAGGACCGACCGCACGATGCCGGGACGGCCGACGAGGTCGTCGACGGTGACCCCTTCGGGGCCGGCCTGTGCGCGCAGCACGCTGGTCATCACGAACACGAAGAAGACCAGGGCGACGAGCGCGGTCACCACGACCAGCCACACCGGCAGCGACAGGGCCTCGGCCGTGTAGAAGTTGAGGGAGCCGACGACGAATGCGACGGTCGCGGCCAGGGTGATCGGGCCGAAGCCGGCGACGGCCGTGTCGACGGCATACAACAGCAGGCCCGCGACCACCAGCGCAACGGCCCACCACGCCACCGGGAGGACACTGAGCCCGAACGCCGCGATGCCGATGGTCACCAGGCCCGCCAGCCCGGCCACCCCGAACCCGGGCTGGAAGACCTCGAACAGCAGCATGCCGAGACCGATGGTCAACAGCAGGTAGATGAACGGCGCCGTCGTCGCCGCATGCAGCAGACGGCGCACCAGGCCGAGGCTGTGGAAGCGGACCTCGATCTCGTCGCCACGGATGCGCAGGGTCTGCTCGCCGGCGCCCGCGTCGAGCGTCACGCCGTCCAGTTCGAGCAGCAGCGGTTCGAGCCCGGCCGCCTCGAGGTCGAGCACCCCGGCGGCCGCGAGCTCACCGGGGTCCAGGCCCTCGCCCGCGAGACGCTCCGCCAAAGCGGCGACGCCGCCCGCGGCAGCCACCAGCGCCTCGACGTCGGCTGCGGCCGGCGTGTCGGCACGGTCGTCGAAGGTGATGGGCTCGATCGGCCCCACCAGCGCATCGCGCGACGCGGCCCGTACGTCGGCGGCCAGCCACAGCAGCGCCGCAGCACCGCGGGCATCGGCAGCCTCGCCGAGCGGCCCGACCAGCACCGCGATCGGCACGGTCGAGGCGGACATCTCGGCCAGCACCTCGGCGACGTCGACGGACACGCCGCCGCGGGCGTTGATCTGCAGCACGACCAGTTGCGACCCGTCGTCCTGGGCCATGGCGATGACGTCGCGGATCTGTGCGGCCACCGGTGGGTCGAGGAACCCGGACACGGGCAGGATCTCGACCCGCGTCGACGGGTCCGGCCCGTCGTCGACGGCGACCGCGTGCGGAGACGCGAACGACGCCGCGAGGCCCACCAACACCAGGGCGAGGGCGGCCAGGACGAGGAGGCGGCGCGCGGCCGCGAGCGGGGCAGACATGGCGCGGCAGCGTACTGCCGAAGTCTCCCAGGAGCCCACCCTGCCGGCGCACGGACACCGCCCGGCACCCGGTCCTCAGCGCGCGGGCTTAGGATGAGGTCACATGACTGAGCCCGCAGCCCTGATCCCACCGCCGCTGCTCGACGGCGGCTACGACGACCTGTTCTCGTCCAACGTCCTCATCGTCACAGGCAAGGGCGGGGTGGGCAAGACCACGGTGGCCGCCTCCCTCGCACTCGCCGGCCGCGCCTCGGGCCGGCGAACGCTGCTGGTCGAGGTCGAGGGGCGCCAGGGGTTCTCGCGCACCTTCGGCACCGCGCCGTGGGACTACGCCGAGCGCGAGTTCCGGCCGGGGCTGTGGGGTGCGGCGATCGACCCCACCGAATCGGTCTACGAGTACCTCGAGTTGTTCTACGGCCTCAAGCGCATGCAGTGGGTCATGGAACGGTCCAACGCGCTCGATTTCGTCACGACCGCCGCGCCCGGGCTGCGTGACCTGCTGCTGGTCGGCAAGATCTACGAGATCGAGGCCCGCAAGCGCGATGACGGGCGGCGGCAGTACGACCTGATCGTGGTCGACGCCCCACCGACCGGGCGAATCGTGCCGTTCCTGCAGGCACCCGAGGGCGTCACCGAGATCGTCCGGGTCGGCCCGATCAAGCGCCAGGCCGGCCAGATCCGCGAGATGCTGACCAACCCGAAGCGCACGACCACGATCATCACGACCCTGCTCGAGGAGATGCCGGTCCGCGAGACCGGCGAGGGCATCATCGCCCTGCGCGACGCCGGCATCGCGGTCGGCCCCGTCGTCGCCAACCAGGTCCGCGCGCCCCGGCTCGACCCGGCAGCGGCTGCAGCCCTCGAGGCCATGGGGGCCGACGGCCTGCGCGAACGGGCTGAATCGGCGGGCGCCTCGATGTCGGGCCGCACGGCCGGGCTCGCACTCGAGATCGCGGCGATCCACGCCTCGCGGGTCGAGTTGCAGACCGAGTTGCGGGCCGAGTTGTCGCAGACGTGCAAGGTCCCGGTGCTGTCGTTGCCGTTGCTGACCGGCGCGACGTTCGACGCCGCCGACCTCGAGGTCCTCGCCGACGTGCTCGCGCTCCAGGTCGGCGCGGACGGGCCGCGCGCCCTGGACCTGCTCGGCGACACCATCCCCGCGTTCCTCGGAGATCGGACATGAGGGAGCTCGACGAGGCCCGCAAGCATTCGCTCGAGCGTTCGATCCACGACGCCCACATCCTGGTCACGACCGGCGCGGGAGGGGTGGGCAAGACCACCACCGCGGCGGCGCTCGGGTTGGCGGCGGCCCGGGCCGGTCGCCGGACCCTGGTGCTCACCATCGACCCTGCGCGGCGTCTCGCCCAGGCGATGGGGCTCGAGGGGCTCAGCGACGAGCCTGCCCCCGTCGAGGTCCCCGACGCACCGGCCGGCGGTGAACTGTGGGCGATGATGCTCGACATGCAGACGACGTTCGACCGGCTCATCGACCGGCACGCGACGACGGACGAGCACGCCCGCAACATCAAGGCGAACCGGATCTACCGCACGCTGTCCTCCACGCTGTCGGGGACCCAGGAATACATGGCCATGGAGCGGCTGCACGAACTCCACGAGACGGGTGAGTGGGACCTGCTGGTGGTCGACACACCGCCGACCCGCTCGGCCCTCGACTTCCTCGACGCGCCCAACCGGATGACCTCGTTTCTCGAGGGCCGGCTGCTGAGCCTGCTGATGCGGCCCGGCATGGCCGCCGGCAAACGCGTCGGAAAGGTGGTCGGGTTCGGGGCGACCGCGTTCATGAAGGTCGCCGGCCGGGTCACGGGCATGGAACTGCTCGACGACCTCGCCAGCTTCTTCCGCAACTTCGAGGGCATGTACGAGGGCTTCAAGGCCCGCGCCGCCGAGGTCCGCGAGTTGCTGCAGCACTCCTCCAGCAGGTTCGTGGTCGTCACCTCGGCCGACCCTCCGCCGCTGCGCGAGGCCAAGTTCTTCCTCGAGCGCCTCGAACAGGAGGGGCTGCACGCGGCGGGCGTGATCGTCAACCGCATCCGCCCCGAGGTGCCGCGTGATCCCTCCGACGCGGCGCTCCGACGCGCCATCGAGTCCCAGTCCGACGACGACGACGGGCGGGCGGTCGCCGGTGCGCTCGCGTTGCTCGGCGATGTCCGCAACCTCGCCGGCCGGCAACGCCGTGACGTCGCCGCCGCGCTGTACGGCGTGCGCGTCCCCGCCCTGGTCGAGGTCCCCCTACTCGGCCGCGACGTCCACGACCTCGATGGCCTCGGCGCCATCGCCGACACGTTGACCGCCTGACCTCTCCCGGAGCCCTTCCTTGAGTGACCAACCAGCCCCACACGGCGAACCCGCCCCCTCCGACGACCGCGAGCCGCCCGTGGGCGCCGAGGTGCCGGGCGAGGGCGAGCAGGGGCCCGGTGGCGGACGCGAGCCCGACGGCGACCACGCGCCGACCGACGTCGAGCTGCCCGCGGCGCTGGCTGCGATCTCGCCGGGCCGGCCGCCGCGGCCCCCACGCCGCACGGGTGTGTTCATCGACCCCGACGACCTGCGTGACCACGTCGGCCAACTGCTGCGCGCCATCCTCGGCGGCTACGAGGTCGACGCGTTCGGCAACTTCACGTTCGTGCACGAGGGGGCCCGCGTCTTCGTGACCGTCGGCCCCTCGCCGATCGGACCGCAGGTCGGCGTGTTCTCGGTCACCAACCTCGACGTCGAACTGACGCCCCCGTTGGCCGACTTCCTGCTGACCACCAACCACACCCTGGGATTCGGCTCGTTCAGCTATGACCACGACAACGCGTCGGTGTGGTTGCGTCACACGCTGCTCGGTACCACCCTCGACGGGCCCGAACTGCAGTCGGCCGTCGCCGCGGTCGCCACCACCGCCGCGCACGTCGACGACGCGATCAAGCAGCGCTTCGGCGGACGAACATTCGCCGAGGCACCCGACGACGTACAGCGGCGCACGCAGCCACCCGAGCCCAACCAGCAGCCGCCGGGCACGCCCAACGCTTCCGGTTACCTGTGAATCAGCTGGCCGCGGCGTACTGGCGCCGCTGGAACGCGCGACGCTGACGCTCGGTCAGGCCGCCCCACACGCCGAAGTCGATGTCGTTGTCCAGCGCGTAGCGAAGGCACTCGTCCTTGACGACGCAGCGTTCGCAGACGCGCAGTGCCGGACGGGCCTGGGCCACGCCGCGGACGAAGAACTGCTCCGGATCCAGCCCCCGACACCGTGCCTGGTCCGACCAGGTGGCCTCATCCACAGCTTCGTCTCCCCATCCCATGTCCACCGGTGCCCATGCTGACGGCGACCGGTGGCGTTTTCGGCGCTGCTCGTGCCCGCGCTCAGATCACGCTACGGACGTGTCGAACCCCGCTCCATAGTCCGCTGTGGGGATTGTTCGTGTGGACAGGGACTAGTCCCTTTCGTGTGCTGTGCACCGACGCATCGGCCGCGGCGACGGCCGTTCAGCGGACACCGACCCTGCCGCGACGTCGGCCGTGTCCGTCCGAACGGTACGCTCGCCGACGGTCCGGAGCGGGATCCGGACGACTCACGCGACTGCGGCGAACATGCGGCGAAGAGGTGTCAGATGGGCGTGCCGGACGGTCCACAATCGGGCCGGGGCGGGCGCTCGCGGGGTGGCGTGATCGTCCAGGAGGTGAGCGGCTTCCTCGCCCGGATCGTGCTGCTGTTCACCGTGATCGGTGCGACGGGGTTGCTGGTCGGCGCGATGTTCCTGCCGGCGGCGATGGCCACCGACGACCTGCTCACCACCGTGCG